>DGIK01000075.1:0-632 GCA_002393195.1 Bacteroidales bacterium UBA3824
CCGGCGGGGCGCATATTGACCTCCAACGCCACAAAATCGCCCTTGTTGCCGAGTCCCTCGCGGTCGCTATTGAGGCGGAAAAATTCGAGGTGTACAAACCTACTTTTCACGTTGAAAGCCTTTACGGTTTTTCTGCCGATAAGTCGCAGTGATTCAGGAATTTCCTTATCGACATAATACGCGAGGTCGAGCCTTTTGTTTACGATGTCCATGATCGACGGCGGCCATACTGTCATCGATTCAAAGAGAGGCAAGCCCTGTGAATTTACGATGGCGTCGTAGGAGCAAATATCGCCGGTGATAAACTCCTCCAGGACGTAATTTTCTACGTGAGGCACCTTGTAGAAAAACTCCATCAACTCCTGATAATCATGGATTTTGTGGGTGCCGCCTGCGCCAACTCCAATGTCGGGCTTGCCGATAATCGGGTAATGCACCGTGTTGGCAAAATTGACCGCCGTCACAACTCCGTCTGCCGCCTTCACCTGCCGTGCCGTGGGGATTTGGTGGTCGAGGTAGATTTTTTTCATCTCCGACTTCTCCTTTATGGCGGCAATTTCGTCGGCTTGGATGCCCGTAGTAACGTGAAAATCAGTGCGTAACCGTGCATCTTGTTCGAGCCAGTATTCGTT
>DGIK01000075.1:675-35774 GCA_002393195.1 Bacteroidales bacterium UBA3824
AGCCAGTATTCGTTGTTGGATTCTATCCAATCCACTTTGCCGTATTTGAACGCAAAATACGCCACGGCGCGATATACTTGGTCGTAATCTTCGAGGTTGTCCACCTTGTAATACTCTGTAAGAGAGTTTTTTAGCTCTTGACTGAGAGAATCGTATGGAGCGTCGGCAATGCCGAGGGTATTGACACCGTTTTTGCGGAGTCGGTCGCAAAATTCCCAATACGTGTGCGGGAAATGCGGGGATATGAAGATGAAATTCATTGTCGTATAATGTTTTACAAGTATGAATAATCGATGTTTTGGTATTCCCAATTCTTGACGGGATTGCTGTATTCGGTGGTTTGATGTGCGCCGCGCATTACCAATTGTCCGTTTTTGTATGCCAACAATCTCAAAAATTCCACCTCGTGCCAAGTATCGTCGTCGCTGAGCGGTTGCGTGGAAAATATTTTTGTTTGGTCGTTTATATCGTTGACGTACAACGTATTGGCATAATTGTAATGCACATACATCGCCTCGCCGTCCCATATCAGGAGGTTGATTTTGTTGCCAGGGCTCAATGCTTCCAAAAGTCCGTCTATAAAATCAAATCTTTCCTCAAAATTAAGCGGTCTTTGTACCAATTCTTGGGCGGTATTGAGACAGTCGATGATATAAAAAAGTATCCTTTCTGAATCCGTCTTACCTTCCTGATGCTCCTTGTAACGGTCGAGCATTGGGAAGTCAAAAATCGTCCCATTGTGAGCCAATGTCCAACACCGTCCATACTTGTCGTGCTTGATAAAAGGATGACAATTTTCGTATGCCATATTCCCGACAGTGGCCAATCTGATATGCGCTATGGCATTGTCGATGACGATTGGATGTTGGAGACGCTGCCTGAGATAATGGCTACTATTTGCTTTCAAAGCCTCTTTTTCGAGAGAGACCGAATTGCCATAAAAACACGCCAAACCCCATCCGTAGTCGTGCTGTTCGCTGTGGCTGAAGAATGTACGAAGATAGTCGTTGATTGATATTTTTTTATCACTGTTAATGCCAAAAAGTTCACACATTTTTGTTGCGGTTTTTGATGGATTCGTACAATGTTTTAGCGGCAAAATCGCCCTTGAATTTGTGGCTCACAATCCTTGAATAAGAATGAGTGTCGGGTTCGGTGATTTTTTGTCGTTGATAATTGATTATATCGTTGATTCTCAAATTGTTGTCGGTATCAATCTTGCCATAAAAATCTTGCATTTTGTCAAGGATTTCGATGGCGGCGTTTGCAACGCTCAGGGCGCGGTTGTCTGGGTACATTATTTTGGTATTGTTGATGTCATAATGCGCCGCCGCCTTGAAATTTTGCACTGCCTGTACTTGGTCTTTTGCATTGAGAGTCAGATGGTTGATGCTTGCCAAATACGCCAAAAACAGTTGCAAAAATTCCATGTCCCTCACGTCGATTCCGTACTCTGTGAGCGGGTTGAGGTCTATCGGGCGGAGTTCGATGTGGTTGATGCCCGAAGTGCGGAGGGTTTCGATGCGATTTTTGCCGCGAGGTTTCAGTCGGATTGGGTAATACAATTCCGACGGCGCAGAAATAAGCCCGTTTTTCACGTAATGCTCTATGCTGTCGGCGTATTTTTGCACGCTCGAATAGTCCAAGGTCGGCACAAAGTAATTCCAATATCCTAATTCTGAGCATCTTATCGACGACATTCCCGAAAAAGCCGTTTCGCCCTTTGCCCCGCCGACAAAACTCCCATCTGTCAACGGACTTGCAGCCGTCAACGCCACAATGAGCCAACCGTATGCAAGGCAATTTTCGGCGAGATTGAGATAAAGCGTGTCGCTATATTTTTGATATTCAGGTGTTTCATTGCCTTTGTCGATGGTGATGCCGGTCTCTATTTCATAATTTTTTCGCAGCAATTCGCCCGAAAAAGAATAGTTGAAATGAATGCCCGAAAACGCCATTTTGTAGCGGCCGTATTTGTTGGAAAGATATTCGCGATAAGTGGTTTTTTCAGAATTTTTTCCGTAAAATTTTGCCACTGGAATATCGTCCTCATTTTTGATGTAAGGCGGATTGCTCGACATCCAAAGCAACTCTTTTACTGGAAGTTGCGACAATGTTTTTGCAATCTTTTTGTGATGCACCGCGAGTTCGTCTATAACGCCCTGCGCGTCGCTGTGGATGCCGGTATTGATCTCCACTTGATTTTCGCAAAAATCGCGGACAATATGGCTGTCGTCAGCATCAAAAGGATGGTCGGTATGGCTCAGCCGTCCGTCCTCCGTAACTCGCAAAGTCTCCCTTTCAAGACCAAAATTGCCCGTCAATAATAATTTTGCAATATGTTGATTTTCAATGTGAAACATTTTCTTTTAAAAACGTAAATTAGTATGTATTTTGCCGTCTTGCGACGGCTTTTTTTTCTATCCAAAAATTACCGTTCCAAGATGTATTCGCCGTCGGAGAATAATTCTTGTTCGGAGTTGGATTTTAGAATAAAAATCTGCGCTCCCATTCCGCCGGAGATGCTTTTTGGTGGTATGTTTTCCATCAAAAGCCGGTCGCCAAAATGCCGTCGGATTTCTTCGGGCGAGTGTCGGTAGTTGACATTTGCCCCGCGTCCGTAGTGCGTGACGTAGCGGCGAAATTTGTAATCGTGGAAACTTCTATTTTCGTCAAAGACCAAACTCTCCGCCCAAATCTGATACACATCCACGTCGTAAGCGTAGTTCATCTTGTCGGGAATATAACCGCCCGGCGCGCGCATATTCGCTTCGAGTCCGATGATGTCGCCCTTGTTGCCAAGTCCCTGTTTATCAGCGTCGAGGCGGAAAAATTCAAAGTGGAAAAATCTCTGCCTAACGCCAAACGCTTGGACGGTTTTGGTGCCGATTTCCAGCAAATCCGATTCCTGCATATTGCGGGTGTAACTGATATTTTCGCCGTCGCCGTTGAGCATTGCAAGTGGCGTTATTTTCATCACCTGCCCCGTACAAAATAGGATTTCTCCGCGCGAATTTGTGATGCCGTCGAAGGTTTCCACGTGTCCCGGCACAAATTCTTCTATGATGTTGACGGAATTTTGAGTGTCAATTTTACTTAGCACCTCGTCAAGTGCGGCAGCATCGTCAATTTTGTAAGTGTTGCTTGCGCCAACGCCATTGTCAGGCTTTATA
Source organism: Bacteroidales bacterium UBA3824 (assembly GCA_002393195.1). Classification (GTDB taxonomy): domain Bacteria; phylum Bacteroidota; class Bacteroidia; order Bacteroidales; family UBA3824; genus UBA3824. The sequence goes on from DGIK01000075.1 coordinate 3,849, forward strand.
ATCAACGGAAAACCAACCATTTTGGCGAATTTTCGCGCCTTGTTTTCGTTGTCGATGAGCATCCAACGCGCCGTCGGTATGCCAGCCTTTGCGTAGATGGCTTTCATCTGGGATTTCAATTTCACTTTCCACAAATCGGCGGGTCGCAGCCCTGATATTACGTTGAAATCCTCCCTCAGCCGCGCCTCCGTGGCGAGCCAATATTCGTTTTGCGATTCGATGTGGTCTATCTTGCCGTATTTGAACGTGAAGAATGCCGCCGCCCGCATCACTTGGTCGTAATCTTCGAGCGAATTTACGTAGTAATACTCTGTCAACGAGGATTTTACGTTGTCATTGAGATTGTCATACGGACAGTCGCCAATGCCGAGTACATTGCAACCAAGGTGCAGCAATCTGTTGCAAAAATTATAAAATTGCAACGGAAAATTCGGAGAAATGAATATTACGTTCATAATTGGTATTCAGTATGTTAGTAATTAATTCTCCCACAAAAACCACATCCAAGTCGGCACTTCGTGTTGCCAACTTGCCTCGTTGTGGTTGCCGCCTTCGTTTCTGAAAAGGTAGGTCTTCGCGCCCTTCTGTTGCACAAGCCATTCCACCTCGCGGATACGGTTTTCGATGCCGGGGTTGTGCTGTTGCTCGACGCTTCCCCACGAGAAGAAAATCCTTGTGTCGAGGTTCAATACGCCGGTATTGATTTCGTGCCTGAAAGCGTCCATTGCGGGTGCAATTGCTGGCGAAATCACCGCCGCTTTTGAGAATATATGGTTGAAATGTATCACGCCGTAGAGCGACATCATTCCGCCCATCGAATAGCCCGCAATCGCCGTAGCCTCGCGGAATGGGACGGTGCGGAAGTGGCTGTCGATGTGAGGTTTGAGCGCGTCCTCAATCCACTTGAATGTGTCGTAGCCACGCCCCGGAATGTGTCCGTAGATGCTACTATCGAGTTCGTAGGGGCAATATTCGCAGACGCGGGTCCAGTCGTCCTTGGCGCACTCGATGCCCACCACGATGAGTTTTTTCCAATAGTTGTCGAGAAACTCTTTGAGCCCCAACGATTTGCCGAAAGTTGCGTCGCCGTCATAGAACAGATTGTGCCCGTCAAACATATACAGGACGGCGTACCTCTCGTCTGTATTGTAGTAATTATCAGGCAGATAGAGATGAATCCTCCGATTCGCCCCCGCCGCACTGAACCAAAAGTCAAATTTTTGTACCATTATTTTATTGTCTGTTATTAATCGAATCGCAAAATTATAATGTAGGCAAGGACGTTGTCAGTATTACGGAGTGAAATATTTCAACTTAAAAAGTGAAATTCCGCAACATTACAAGTGAAATTTTGCACTTACGCCGCACGTCTCCACGCACCTTCCGCTATCTTGCCAAAGAAGTATTGTGCCTGCCTGCGCCACCAGTAGAAATCGTGGCTCACGTCCTTGCCCCAGAGGTCAACCCAGGCATCAACGCCAAGACGTTCCAAAATGCCGTGCAATCTGCCTGTCGATGCGCCCGTAACGCGTTCGTAGTTGCCTTGTCCGCAACAGAATATCAGGGTTTTGCCACGGTAACGGTCGGCGGTCATTGAGGTTGCATTTTGCAGAAAGTCGAGCGGCGAGTTCCTGTAAATCAAGTCGTTGTTGTAATTCGGGAAAAAATAATCTGCGTGGAAAAGTCCGCTCAGCGATACCACGCCGCTAAACAATTCGGGACGACGGAAAAAGAAATTGCCCGCGTGGTAGCCGCCCATCGAACAGCCAGAGGCAATCAACTGTTCGCCGTGGCTCACTTCGGGAATCAGTTCATCTACAATGTAATTGAACCAACGTTCGTGCAGGTTGATGCGCTCGTTGTAATCGCCGGAAGTAAGGCTCCACGTCTCGGCGTCGATGCTGTCGCAGCAAATCAGATGAAATTCGCCCGCCTCTATCATCGGCGCGAGAATATCAATCATGCCATTGTCTTCCCATTCATAGAACCTCTGGTCTTGCGACGGGAACACCAATACGCCACGGCCGCTTTCGCCGTATGTCTTGTACTCAATCTCGCGGTTGAGATTGACGCTCCAATGTTTGTGATATTCTACTTTCATCTTAGCCTCCTTTGTTTTATTTGGTTTACGGTGCAAAGTTCGGTGTTTAGTATGTTTTTGCCAAGAATGTGTGATATTTTGGAGATATTTTCTAATGATGATTTGATTTGTAGATTTTATTTATTGTGATTATGGTGAAAATCATTGATATAGGGGAAAATATTTCGTATGTACAATGATACGATTTGCGATTAAATATTGCCGTTTTGTTGGCAATATTCAGAAAAATGTATATATCTTTGCTGATAGAAAAAGATATTTCGCTATCTTTGCAACCATTACAAAGGCATTATTATGGATAAATCCTTAGAAAATAATCCGCATCGTATGCATACGGGGCGTTTTGCGCCGTCGCCTTCTGGGCGTATGCATCTTGGCAACGTTTACGCGGCGTTGATGTCGTGGCTGTATGCTCGCGCTCAGGGCGGGCGTTGGCTTGTCCGTATCGAAGACCTCGACACTATGCGCTGTCCAAGGCATTTTGCCGACGAGATTATCGACGACCTCCATTGGCTCGGGCTCGATTCTGATGGCGAAATTCTCTATCAGTCGGAGCGGGCGGATATTTATCTTGATGCGTTCAATATGTTGAAGTCCAAAGGGTTGGTGTATGATTGTTTTTGCAGCCGTGCCGACCTCAGGGCATCGTCTGCGCCACATTCGTCGGACGGTACGCCCATCTATCCCGGTACTTGCCGACTTCTTACGCCGGAGCAAAAGTCTGAATTGCTCAAAACCCGCCGCCCTTCTCAGCGTGTGCATTTGCCGGATGAGTTTTCGGAGTTCAATGACTTGACATACGGCGTCCAACGTTGCAATCTGTTGCGAGATTGTGGCGATTTTGTGGTGCGCCGTGCCGACGGGGTGTTTGCATATCAATTGGCTGTTACGGTGGATGATGCGCTTTCGGGCGTTACGGAAGTGGTGCGCGGCTGCGACCTCATGCCGAGTGCTCACCTTCAAATTTTCCTTTATAAACAATTGGGTTACAACGTGCCTGATTTCCGTCATTTGCCGTTGCTCACAGCACCCGACGGCCGACGGCTTTCCAAGCGCGACGACGATGCCAATATTTCTGCCCTGCGCGCCACCCACACGCCCAATCAGGTGCTTGGCATCATAATGCACGCCGCCGGCAGGTGTCCCGAGGGCGCGGAGTTGAGTTTGGACGATTGCTTGCAGTTGGTGGTTGACGATTGCAAAAATAAGTAGCGCGACTTCTCTGCAAATTTTGTAAAATTAATTTGTGGAATTATGAAATATGTGCGTAACTTTGCACCAGAATTTCATCATTAAAATAATGTCTTCATACAATCGAATTTTAACTATTCAGGACATATCCTGCGTTGGGCAGTGTTCACTGACAGTGGCATTGCCGATACTTTCGGCGAGCGGCAACGAGACCTGCATCCTGCCCTCGGCGGTGTTGTCGAGCCATACGGGTGGGTTCAAGGGCTATACATTCCGCGACCTCACCGACGACATTCCCGCCATCGTAAAACATTGGATTTCGGAGGGTATAGATTTTGACGCCTTTTACACCGGCTACCTCGGCACGGCGCGGCAGGTGGAGTTGGTGATGAATATCATCAATAGTCCGCTGCGCAAACCCGACTCACATATTATAATAGACCCTGCAATGGGCGACAATGGCGTTTTTTATTCCGGGATGGGCGGCGAGTTTCTCTCGGCGATGAAGCGACTCATTACAATGGCAGACATCATAATCCCCAATGTAACAGAGGCTTGTATGCTCACTGGCATTGAATACCGAACCAATTATGACCAGCAATATATTCGCCAAATTGTGGAAGGGTTGACTTCTATAATTGGCGACGGCAAGACCATTGTGATTACCGGCGTGGGCTTCCGCAAGGGCGAGACCGGGGTAGGGGTTTATTCTGACGGCAACGAGTTCCACTATCCGCACGTCAAATTGGAAAAGAATGTTTCCGGCACGGGCGACATTTTCGCGTCGGCATTTACGGGAGCGTTGATTAATGGAATTTCAACCCAAGAATCCGCCTGCATCGCCGCCGACTTCACTCTTGCTGCCATCAAGGAAACTATCGAAAATCCGGTGCATTGGTACGGAGTTAAGTTTGAGACTGTACTCGGCGAATATATAAAGCGAGTAGTCCGTAATTAAAATTAATTGAATAGAACCTAATTCTGTATAGCCTCAAATTGATGTTAATATCAATAAAAATTGTCTAATGGTTATCTGATTAGTAGAATTATTTTCCAAACATTCACAAGTTATTGGTTATAATTTTTGTTTGCACTAATTTTGCTGTCAGAAAAAATAAAGAAAATGAATTAAAATCAAGACAAAAATGAAAATAGCACAGAAACTCACAGACCTCGTTGGCAACACCCCGTTGCTCCAACTCAACAAATTTTCGGCGATTAACGGCGCAACTGACGCTACAATCGTTGCAAAACTCGAATATTTTAACCCCGCAGGCAGCGTGAAAGACCGCGTAGCCCTCGCGATGATCAACGATGCCGAGCAAAGCGGCAAACTCAAACCCGGCGCAACCATCATCGAGCCTACCTCCGGCAACACTGGCGTTGGTTTGGCTTTTGTGGCAGCCGTGAAGGGTTACAAGGTGATTCTCACCATGCCCGACTCGATGAGCGTGGAGCGTCGCAACCTCTTGAAGGCTTACGGCGCGAAGATAGAACTCACGCCCGGTGCCAACGGCATGAAGGGCGCAGTGGATCGCGCCAACGAACTCAACGCGCAGATTCCTGGTTCCATCATTCTCCAACAGTTTGAAAACCCCGCCAATCCTGCCATACATGCCGCAACCACGGCTCAGGAGATTTGGCGCGATACCGACGGCAAGGTTGACGCTTTCATCGCTGGCGTTGGCACAGGCGGCACGGTTTCGGGTGTTGGCAAGTATCTGAAAGAGAAGAATCCCAACATCAAGATTTTTGCAGTAGAGCCCGCTTCGTCGCCGCTGCTCTCCACTGGCAAGGCAGGTCCGCACAAGATTCAGGGCATCGGTGCCAACTTCGTTCCCAAGACTTACAGCGCAGATGTCGTTGACGAGGTGATTACAGTTGAAAACGACGCCGCAATCCTCGCAGGTCGCCGTCTCGCACAGGAGGAAGGTCTTTTGGTCGGCATTTCGTCGGGTGCGTCGGCATTTGCTGCCACAGTCATCGCCAAGCGTCCCGAGTTTAAGGGCAAGACCATCGTCGCCCTGCTTCCCGACACCGGCGAGCGTTACCTCTCCACGGTGCTTTATGATTTGGGTGGCTATCCGTTGTAATAAAATTGATATTCCCATAAAAACGTGTAGGGACGTGGTATTGCCACGTCCCTACATTTTATTTATCCAAACAGTTTGCCGTAATTAATTACTTTGCCGTTGGAAGTTTTGCAAATTTACTTTTGAAAAGTTAATTTGCAAAGACTCTCATGATTTCATCTTCTTGACATTGATTTTCAATTCTTTGCCTTTGTAATCCACTGTTTTGAATTTGCTGCCCTTAAAGTCGTGAGAATAGTGTTTGGTAGAAACATGACCTTCGTAGCCGCAAACCATTATTTTGAATGTATGCGTGGCGGGGTTGCCTTCCAACGGTGTAATAGTCAGGATACCAGCCGCATTGTTCCATTTGATGAGGGTCTTGGAATAGTTGCCAGTTTGGTAGGCGAGGCTTTCGCCATCGTCCTCGTAATACACAAATTCAGCATCTCCGCCCCAAAATACGTTAATGTCGATGTTGTCGCCAAATCCTTTTTTTAACACAATGCTGCCGCCTTTGGCAAAGACAGGAATCTTGGTATTGTCAATTTTTGTCTTGACGGTTTGACCGCCTTTGTACGGCATGTAATTGTTGCTAACATCATACCATCCACCCTCATTTTGTGGCAGATACGTTTCCCATTCGGTAACGTCGGGTTCGGTTATAGGGCTAATTAACAACGCCTTGCCAAACATATATTCGTATTTTTGTTCCAATGCCTTCGGGTCGTTGTAGAAATCGAACACCAACGGACGCATCAGCGTGGAGCCATTGAAAGCCACCTCCGCCGCGTTGGAATAGATGTACGGGAAGAGTTGTTTGCGTTCTTCGATGCAATGGCGAATGTTAGCCTGAGCCTCCGCACCATATTTCCACGGTTCGGTGTCGCTCATATAGCCGTGAACGCGCATAAGCGGCAGATATACAGAAAGTTGAATCCAACGGAGCATACGGTTGATGTAGTCCTGATTGTTGTATTGGTCGAATGGACGGAAAAATCCGCCCGCGTCATACGTCCACCACGGCACGCCAGCCGCTTGAAGTCCAAGTCCGCCTGTTATCTGACGGCGGAGGGTTTCCCAATCGTTGCCAACGTCGCCGCTCCACAATGCCGAGCCGTAGCGTTGTATTCCCAAAAATCCGCTGCGGGTGAGAATCATCGGGCGTTGGTTGGGACGGTCTTTCATAAGTCCCTCATACACAGTCTTATTGACGAGTACGGGATAGACATTGCGCACACGGTTGCCGTCTATTTTGCCGTTGTTGACTTGGCGGCCTTCGAGGTCGTCGTTTTCGGGTTCGGTAGCGTCCTGCCACCAAGCGTCGATGCCGGTAGGAAGGAGTTTTTCGCTAAAATTCTTCCAGTAGGCGGCAGCTGCATCGGGGTTGAAAAAGTCGATCCAATCTGTGTTGGGGATGTAATAATTGCTTTTTTGCATCTCCTTGCCTACCACAGAATTTTTGTCGATTTTGGACCAAACCGAGAGCATCATCTTGATGTTTTGGGAGTGGAGATAATCGGTGAGAGCCTTCGGGTCGGGGTAGTTGTCGGCATCAAAAACCATTGAGTTCCAGCCGTTTTTGCCCCAATATTGCCAGTCTTGAACGATGACGTCAACGGGGATTTGTTCGCTGATGAAACGGTCGGCGGTCTCCTGGATTTCCTTTTGTGAATGGAATCTCTCGCGGCAGTGGATGTAGCCCAACGCCCACGCTGGCATCAGGGGGGCGGTGCCGGTGAGTTTGCGGTAGGTGGCAATTATTTCGTCGGGCGTGCCTTTGATTATCGTATAATCCACAGCGTCAGAGGGATACGCGGTGAGGGTTTCCACGTTGTCCTTGATACCGTAGTACAATACGGGACGGTCGTTGTCGGAGAGTTCGGATTGGAGGGTGTGCTTGCCTTTGGTGAGGTGAACGATGGTGGAAGCCGTCGGCGGAAGCCAGATGTTGCGCATCTCGATTACTGTTTTGCCGTCGATTTGGAGGTTGTGGCGGCGCGCCATTTTTTGTCCAACGTCCAAGAGGATGGCGTAATCGCCGTCTTGGCTTACAGTGATTTCCGCGCCAAAGAGATTCTTGTGGCGCACTTCTTCGCGTCCGCCCTCAGTGGTGGTTACGTTTACGGTTTCTGTACCGGCAACGCCCTCTTGCTTAGCGAGTTGAATCTTGTTTTCGGGCAGATTGTAGAAGGTTTCGGCGTAGTTGTTCCAGATGATGCCGTAGCCGAGGTTGGAAATCAACACCGGCATCGTAATCTGCGTATTTACCTGCGTCAATCGGCGCGGAAGCCCCTTGACATTGTTGTAGCCGTCCTGAAACTGTCCAAGTCCGTAGAAAAACTCGTTGTCTCGGCTCGAAAATTTCAGGATAGCGGTGTCGTTGCGGAGGGTGTGCTCCACGGCTGCAATGTCCGTCGGCTTTACATTGGACTTGCCGTCATAATTGCCCGACACGTAAATCCAGTCGGGCAACGGCGAATTGCTGTTGTTGGAGTACCTCACGCGCAGGGCATTGTCGGCGAGAGGCGTGTAGTAGAATTGCTGCGCAGATGCCGTAGTTGTGGCTGTCAGCATTGATGCAATAATGAATAGTTTGGTTTTTGTTCTCATAACTTTGTGTGAATTGTAGTGTTATTTCGCGCCAAAAATAAGAAAAAAATTGCACTTTGAAAAATAAAATAATCGTTCATTGCAAAATATATTTGTTTATAATTAAAATTTTGTTTACATTTGCGGCTACTCAAAAATGAAAACGGAAATATTTATTTACTTTTAGCAATTGATGATGGAATATTCTATCAAGGAAGTCTCGCAACTGACTGGCATCAAGGATTTTACCATCAGGATGTGGGAAAAACGCTACAAGATGCCGCTGCCCGAGCGTGGCGACAACAAGGTAAGAAAATACAAGGAAAACGAGCTCCATAATTTTATGCGAATCTCCGCTCTCATCAAAAGAGGGTTCAGGATTTCGGAAATTATGGGTATGTCGCCGGACGAAGTGTCTGAAAAAATAGGTATGGTATTTGTACCTAAAAGGTTAGATTTAAAAATCGACCGACTTATGAAATTGGCACAGACATTCAGCGACACTGAGTTTGACAAGGAACTCAAACACGAGATAATAGATTCGGGTTTGGAGGCCGCAATCGTCAACGTCATCATCCCGATGATGGAGGCGATGGAGGCTAAGTATATCCAAAATTCCGACTACTTGGCTGTCAAGCAGTTTGCCTACGACACCATCCGCCGCCGCCTTATCGTGGCTGCCGACGTGGAGGAGCAGGAGTTGGGCGAGAAGGTGATGATTTTTTCGCCGATGCAGGATAGCAGCGAGTTGTCGCTATTGATAACAGACTATCTCATAAAGAAATACAAGAAGACCCCGATATATTGTGGCGACAATGTGAAGGTCTCGCAGGCGAAGGCTGCACTCCAAAAGTCGCAGTGCGACAAGATTATAATGGTAGGGCATTTTTACGACTCCACCGAAGACCTCGCGCCTCAACTCGACGCATTTGCAAAGGTCGATTGCGCCCAAAAATACGTCCTCGACCGCAACGCCGCCGACAATGCCGCAAAATATCCGTCAATTGTGTTTTTGCAGAATGTTGACGACCTGAAAAAACAATTGCTGGAATCGTAGAGACGCACAATTTTACGTCTCCACGAAATTTTGCGTCTCATTAATAACATAAATTATATGTCAAACATACTCGACACTTCTATAATGTATCTCTCTGGCGTGGGCCCACAACGCGCCGAGAGCCTCCAAAAAGAACTTGGCATCAGTACGTTTGGCGATTTGGCGTATTATTTTCCGTACAAATACGTCGATAAAAGCAAATTTTATTTTACCACCGACATCCGCTCCGACGCCGTAAATGTGCAGTTGAAGGGCGTCATTTCCAATTTCCGTATTGAGGGCGAAAAACACAAGCAGAGGCTCGTGGCGCGTTTCACAGATGAGAAGGGCAGCATCGAACTCATTTGGTTCAAGGGAATACAATGGATTCAGCAAAGCATCATCAAGGGCAAGGAATACATAATTTACGGCAAACCAAACTATTACAACGGCTCTTTCAACATCGCGCACCCCGACATCGAAGACCCAATCAAAGTTCAGCAATCGGGATTTCAATGCAATTTTTCGGCGCAATATTCTGTGCCCGATGTCAAAAACAGCAAGTTTACATCCAAGGCGATTGCCCGGCTTGTCCAAAATCTTTGGAAGGCTATTGCAACGCCCATTCCCGAAACTTTGCCGAGGTATATCATTGAGCGTCTGCGCCTTATGACGTTAACGGATGCACTCCGCGCCGTCCATTTGCCCAAGAATGACGAGCAACTCAACGCCGCCCGCGCAAGGTTGAAATTCGAGGAGTTGTTTTATATACAATTGAACATCCTGCGCTTCAAGCGCGACAAGATGGAAAAGTCGCACGGTTTTGTGTTCAAGACCGTTGGCGAGGTGTTCAATACTTTCTATTCCAAATACTTGCCGTTTTCATTGACCAACGCTCAAAAACGTGTAGTCAAGGAAATTCGTGCCGATTTTCTCACCGGTCGTCAGTCCAACCGCTTGATACAGGGCGACGTAGGTAGCGGCAAGACTTTGGTGGCGTTGTTGAGTATGTTGATAGCAATCGACAACGGTTTCCAAGCCTGCATAATGGCTCCCACGGAAATACTTGCGCATCAACATTTTGAGACTATCAAGGGTTTCCTAAAAGATATGCCGCTGAAAGTTGCGTTGCTCACCGGCTCATCGACCGCCAAGGAACGCCGCGCAATTCACGCCGCCATTGAGGATGGTTCTATGAACATTCTCATTGGTACTCACGCACTTATAGAGGACGACGTAAAATTCCAAAATCTCGGTCTTGCCGTCATTGACGAACAGCATCGTTTTGGCGTGGCGCAACGTGCCAAACTGTACGCCAAAAACAAAGTGTTGCCCCCTCACGTGCTTGTAATGACTGCAACGCCGATTCCCCGCACTCTCTCGATGACGCTCTACGGCGACCTCGACATCAGCATCATCGACGAACTCCCGCCGGGTCGCAAGCCCGTGAAAACTATTCATTCGTATGACGCCAAACGCCTGATGGTCTGGAAGTTTCTACGTGACCAAATTGCGGAAGGTCGTCAAGTGTATATCGTGTATCCGTTGATTGAGGAGTCAAAAAATTTTGATTACAAGGATTTGACTGACGGTTACAACGCGATTTTGAAGGATTTTCCGCCGCCAAAATACAATGTGAGCATAGTCCACGGCAGGATGAAGCCCGACGAAAAGGATTATGAAATGCAACGTTTTGTGAAGGGCGAGACTCAGATTATGGTTGCAACGACGGTCATCGAAGTTGGCGTCAATGTCCCAAATGCGTCGATTATGGTCATAGAAAGTGCCGAAAAATTTGGGCTTTCGCAGTTGCACCAGTTGCGTGGCAGGGTAGGGCGCGGCGCAAGTCAGAGTTATTGTATCTTGATGACCGATTACAAACTCTCGCAGGACGCCCGCCGCCGCATCGAGATTATGTGCGAGACCACCGACGGTTTCAAGATTTCGGAAGAAGACCTCAAACTGCGTGGCCCCGGCGATATGGACGGCACTCAACAGAGCGGCACGCCCCTGCAACTCCACATCGCCGACCTCAACCACGACGGTCAACTCCTGATGATGGCTCGCAACGTCGCCTCCGACGTCCTCGACAAGGATCCAAAACTCGAAACGCCTGAAAACGACGTGCTGCGGATTCGGCAAAATTTGATTTTCAATAAGCAGCAGAATTGGAGCAGGATTTCGTAAAGTCCTATTTATGAGAATTTCATCGCAAACGTGGTCTTGTTTTCGTCGCTCTGTACGAGGTCGAGGCTGCCGTTGTGGAGGCGCATTATTTGGCGGGAGAGGCTGAGACCGATGCCGGAGCCGCCTTCTTTGGTGGTGTAGAATGGGATGAAAATCTGTTCGTTGTCCTCCTTGTTGATAGGCATGCCGTCGTCGCTGATGTAGATTATTACTTCGTCTTTGGCGTTGATGTCGGCGGTGATTTCTATCAAATGGCTTTGCGCCTGGACTGCGTTTTTGATGAGGTTGATGAGTATCTGCGAAATCTGCCCCTCGTCGGCGTAAATCATAATGTCGGGTTTTAGGAGTTTCAATGTGCACTTTGCGTCGCTTTCTTCGAGATATTTTGAGTTGAGTTCCAATACCTTGTTAGCCAAATCTTTCACCATAATTGTTTTCTTTTTCGGACGCTCGATTTTTGAGAGATTGCGGTACGAATTTACAAAATTAATTAAGTTTTTAGACGATGAGGCAATTGTTTCGAGTCCCGCCTTGGTATCGAGCGAGTCGTCTTCGGCGAGAGATTCGCTCAGGACAGCAATTGGGGTTACGGTGTTCATAATCTCGTGGGTGAGTACGCGTATAAGTTTTGACCACGATTCCACCTCGTTGTCCTGTTTTATTTTTTCAAAAATTTTGCGCAGACGGTTGAGGGCGCGGTTGAGCGGGCTGCGCTCGTTGAATCTAAAATTCATCTCGCCGTCCTCCACCGCGTCCATCAGAAAATTGATTTTGGCGGCATTGCGCCGCAGTGTGAATATGTATCCCGCCGCAAAGCCTACCATTAAAGCCAATATTATATAAGCAATCACCATCGTTATTTGTTGATTAAATTCCGTATTTTTTGAGTTTGCTGTATAGCGTGGGTCGGCTGATATTCAGGTATTTGGCAACGAGTGAGAGGTTGCCTGAAAATTTTTCCACAGCATTTTGAATTACCATTTTTTCGGCGGATTCGAGATTTTCAACCTTTGGCATTTTGGCGGCATCGGTAGAATTTTGCTGTTGAAATTGGAAGTCGGCAGCCGTAATCACATCGCCGTCCGAGAGTATGACAGCCTTTTCGATGGCGTTTTGGAGTTCGCGGATGTTGCCGGGCCAATGGTAAGCGCGCAATTTTTGGACGCCTTCGGGACTGATAGCCTGGACGTTGCGACCGTATTTTTGATTGAACGTTGCGATGAATCTTTCTGCCAATTGCAGGATGTCGTCGGGGCGTTCACGGAGCGGCGGCAAGACAATTTGGACGGTGTTGATGCGGTAATAAAGATCTTCACGGAATCTGCCCTCGCTCACGAGGCGTTCGATATTGACATTTGTGGCGCAAATCAGGCGGATGTCCACGTCGATTTCCTTGGTGTCGCCCACGCGGGTGATTTTGCGGTTTTGGATGGCGCGGAGGAGTTTGGCTTGCAGATGAGGCGGAATGTTGCCGATTTCGTCGAGGAAGAGCGTAGAATGGTCGGCAAGTTCAAATTTGCCTGCGTGGTCGCTTTTGGCATCGGTGAACGCGCCCTTCACGTGTCCGAAAAGTTCGCTTTCAAATAGAGTTTCCGCCACTGCGCCGGCATCAACAGCTATCATAGCATTGCCACGGCGGCGGGATAGGTTGTGGATTTCCTTCGCCATCATATCCTTGCCTGTGCCGTTTTCGCCGGTGATTAAAACAGATGCATCTGTGGCGGCGATTTTTTCGACAGTTTTGCGGATGGATTCCATCTGAGGCGAATTGCCCCAAAACATTCCGTTAGGATTTTTGTCGGGTTTGGGCTGCGATTTTTCTGCGCCCATAGCCTTGTCGCGGGCGGAGGTGAGTATGGAGATGAATTTTTTGTTGTCCCACGGCTTTACAATGAAATCAAATGCGCCACGTTTCATACCCTCGACGGCGAGTTCCACTTCTGCGTATGCCGTGAAAAGCACCACTTCGGTTTTCGGCGATATTTTTTTGATTTCCGCAATCCAAAATAGACCTTCGTTGCCGCTGTTGGTATCGGCGGTAAAATTCATATCCAGCAACACCACGTGCGGCTTAAATTGTTCTAAATCAGATACAATGGTATTTGGCGAAGCGGAAATCTTCACTTCTTCAAATTGCGCCGGCAGCAATATTTTGAGCGTTGCGCGGATTCCGGCATTGTCGTCAACGGCTAAAATTCTTCCTTTTTTCATTGTTTTGGGTACATTGTCTATGGATGTTTCTCTCGGCAAAGGTATATTTTTTTCTTCAACCAATGTTAGATTTTGCAAAAAAAAATTTTGACAAAAATTTTCCTGTGTCAAAAAACTTGTTTACATTTGCGGCTGACTATCCATCCGAACTCGCTTGGCGGGTGAAGGTGGATGGAGCATAAGACATAAAACAGGCGTTACTAACGCTTTTGTTCTTGACTATCATAAATCTGGCAGTTTGTGAATAATAATCATAGAACAATGGCAACACGGTAATGCCCATCGGTATGTATAAAGTCGCAGACCGTCGTGGTCTGTTGCATATACATAATGCGTGGGCTATGGTGTTGCTCGTTCTTGATTATTGGGCAAGCCAGAGCCTTTGATAGTGGGACGAGCATCGGATTAGTTCCCACGTTTTTTGTTTTATATTAGGTTTGGCTATTCATTCACAAATAACGTAAGTTTAACTAAATTTCAATCGCAATTATGAAAAAACGAAACCTATTTTGGCTATTGAGCCTGATGCTGGTGGTTGCATTGAGTTTCCCGGCGTGTGGCGACGACGAGGACGACCCAGTGACACCCGACCCGAACCCGTCCAATCAGACGGACACCACCAAGCAGAACAATTCCTCTGACACCACCAAGCAGAACAATTCCTCTGACACGACGAATCAGGGCAATTCGACTGATTCGACCAAACAGGATGTTGTGAAGATCAAGGTCAACAATTCTTCGGTTGATGATGAAGACGTGGCAACCATTACCGGTGACAACCTGTCCCAGGTCAAGGAAATCAAGTTTGGCGATGCCGTACTTGATTTCAAACTTGAAGGCACGACAATCACGTTTGCCGTCAGCACCCTTCCCTCCGGCGAGCAGACTGTCTTGTTGACATACGAGGACTCCACTGGCAACACCCAAACAGAGGAAGTCAAAATCACAGTGCCAGAATCAGTGGAAGAAGTGATTGATGCCGACAACGTCAAAGTCCAAGCAAACGGCGACGGCACAATCATTGTTCAGTGCGATGTTGCCACCAACGCAAAACTGAAAGTGTTCGAACTTCAAGATTCTGACGGCATTGTCGTCTATGATTTTCTCGGCAGCAACGAACAGGTGAAAGAGAAAATCAAATCCATAGACGGCAATGCCCGCGTGACCCAAAAAATGGTGTTCAACCTCACTGTCATCACGAGCCCGGCACTTCCTGTTGACAACTACACCCTCGTCATCAAAACAAAAACAAAAAAGGTTGAAGAACGACTTGGCGAAGTTATTGAGTACAAGATTGGCGCGGCAAAATCAGAAATTGGAGTCTATCTCTCGATTGTGAACAATCATACGTTGACTTATGCACAGGCACGAGAGTTGTATGATGCCGCCGAAGTAATTGCAGTATCATCACCAGATGGCTATACTGTTGAAGGACTCAAACGTGCAACAGAAGCGAAGAATTCTGACATTGCTGCCTACGCTGGCAAGGTTACTTTGTTACAGGATGGCAATGTTGTTTCACAAGTTGGTGAAGGCGGCGTCATCATAACAAAATCCGGCGTTATCTGCAAAATCATCTCAATTGAGAATGATGCAAGTGGCGTGGCAAGCATTAAGATGGCAACCTACAAGTCCGTAGGCGGTCTTGTGGTTGACGTTTCAAGTGTTGCGTTTGATTATGCCCATAACATCAGTGACCTTGAAGGTACTTGGGTATGGGAAACTATCGAAAGTGAAGATTTTTGTTATGAGTGCGAAGTGTATATTAAAAAAGTGTCAGACACCGAATTTAACATCCTCAATTTTGTAGGCTTAGAAGATACTATAAGAGTAAGTGTATCAGGTACTTCGCTTTCATTTTCGGGGACAGTTGCTGATGGAAATTTGGTCATAACTAATGGTACTGGCACTATTGCAAATGGTTTTAAAACGATTAACATCAGTTTTGAATACAATGCCGGTGATGGTCAAATGTCGGCTAGTGCGACGCTCTATAAGGGCAGTATGATTGCCAAGAAGAAGTAAATGAATGAGCCTGTACTCAATATCTCAATAATAAATCCACAGGAAACAACAAGTTTTTCTGTGGATTTTTATTTGTCTCAAATTCTCCGCCCCCTCGTCGCCACGTAAATCACCACCGGCGCACCAAATATCGGTGTGACGGCGTTCAAGGGCAATTGTCCAAGTGCGGGGAACCCGACGCAGATGATGTGGCAGCCGAGGGCGATGATTGCGCCCAAAAGTATCGTAACCGGGAAAAGGCGGCGGTGGTCGGAGGTCTTCAAAATCATCCTTGCAACGTGCGGCATCGCCAATCCGATGAACGCCACGGGGCCGCAATACGCCGTTACAATCGCCGTCAAAATTCCCGTTGTGAGCAACAGAAAAAGTCGGCTTTTCTTGATATCGACGCCAACCGATGCGGCGTAATTTTCGCCGAGGAGAAGGGCGTTAAGTTTTTTGGTCATTAATGTTCCTGACAATAATCCTGCACCGCAAACCATCAGAAATACAGGTATTTGCGAGAGTTGGACGTTGGCAAAAGTACCCATTCCCCACACGGCAAAAGTCTTGACAGATTCGGCGGGCGACCAAAAATTGAGCAATTCAATCGCCGACGCGCCCATACTACTTATCATTATGCCGATTATCAACAACATCGTGTTGCTCCTGACTGCCGCCGAGAGCGACATTATCAACGTCAATACCGCCAATGCCCCAATCATTGCGCCCGAGACTACCGCGCCCGCCGCCATCGTGCCGGTAATCATTGTTACCACCGCCGCGCCGACCGATGCGCCTGTCGAAATTCCCAAAATCGATGGTCCCGCCAACGGATTGCCGAGCGTGGTCTGCAACATCAATCCTGCCGCCGAGAGTGCCGCGCCCGCCAAAATCGCCGTCAGACATTGCGGTATGCGGATGTCAAAGAGGATTTTGGCGATGACGGGATTGGTGTCGGGGTTTTTTATCACCGTTAATAACTCCCTCAGTGGAATGTCCACAGAGCCATTTACGAGCGAAACGATAATCAATGCCAACAATATGAAAATCAATATGATAGTTGTCTTTTGCATTATTGTAAACGTTGGAAAAATTGTGGCTTGTAATCCTTAACCCATTGAGGATTAGAGATGTAGGCGAGTTCGCGCAGGAGAATGTCGGGGCGGAAGGGTGTAACGTCATAATAAGGCGTCGCCCAAGTGTTGCAGGCGTAGATTGTGCGCTCTTTGAATGCCTTAAAATCCTTGTAATTGGGATTTTCGGCGGCTAAGAGGTCAAGGGTAAGCGTTTGATTTTCACCGTAATACTTAAAAATCCAAATATCAGCGTCGTGCGCTTTGGCATATACTTGTTCAAATGTCAATGGCACGGAAACGCGCCCATTGTCGGCGGTCAAATCGTCAAAAATATAAAAAAATCCCGCGTCCTTGTAAAAAACGCCCGATGTGGAGCGACCCGTTGGCACGTACCAAGTCTGTTGATACATTTTTTCAGTGAGCAAAGTAGGTCGGTATGATGACAACGAAACCTGCAAAAATACTTCTTCGTAGTTGCGCTTCACCACCTCAAAAATGCTGTCTGCCTCGCGCTCCCTGCCCGTCAGGATTCCGTAAAATTTAATCCATTCAGCCTGTCCGAGCGGCGTATTTTCCATATAATCAACGCAATCCACCACGGGAATCCCTGTCGCGCCATAGAACCCCGTGGTCTGCATACCGTCGTATGGCGACATCAAAACCGCGTCGGGCGCAAGTGTCAAAATTTTTTCGCGGTCGGGGTTGGCTGTGTAGCCGCAATCTTTTATTTTTTCTTTTTTAATTAATAATTGCAACGTGCTGTCAATCACGTATTTTGCATCACAAACGCCGCCAATTTCGTCTGTTGCGCCGAGAGTTTTAAAAAGTCCCGCGTGGAGCGATGTGCAGATAAGCGCATTGTGGAGCGGCACTCGGATAATTGTGCCTTCGGGTGCATTTTTCGGTGCATCTAAATTGCTGTCAATCAAAATATAACGTCGCGAAATTTTCGCAGTATCGGCAGGATTGCGCACCTCGGCGATGCGGTAGCCGTCGGCATCGTCGTAAATGCGGAGTAGGGTGGAGTGCCGCAACTCCAACATTGTCGCGGAGGAAATATCGCTTTTTATGAATTGACGGCAACTAATTGATACACAAATAATTGCCGCAAAGAAAATGATTTTTTTTAGCATACGTTTTATAATAAAAAATTTAAGCGAATTTAAAAAATAATTCGTTTCAATTCATTTAAATTCGCTTAAATTTATGTTTAAAAAAAGTCTGCGCTCCAATTAGAAAATCACCGCCTTGCTTGGGTTGATGCTACTTGTCTCAAATTTTTCCAACAACTTGCCGTCCTTGTCGAAACGGTAAATTGTGCCGTTGGTTTTGTAGTCGGTGGTGCCGATGTAGAGGTCGTGTGATGTGTAGTCGATGTCAAAGAGATACACCGTAGCGGTGGCGAGTTCGGGAGCGGCGGAGAGGTCGAGGATGGTCTTGTCCTTGCCGGTTGTTACGTCGCGCACGAAGAATGAAGTGTTGGTGGTCGCGTTCCAATTTTCGTCATAGACTGTGGCGACGTTGGCGCAGAAGAGGAGGCCTTCGTAACTTGCCGGAGCGAGTTTGGTAGCCGCACCGGTGGGGGTCAGCGTACCTTTGTTGATGTCGAGGTTGAGCATTTCCACGGAGTACGACGGTGTGTAGTAGGTGATGTAAACGCTGTCCTTGACTACCGCAACATTTTGATAATTGCCGTAAACATCTGATGTGATGTGTTTTGCGAGGGTGAATGTGCCGAGGTCAACGATGGAAATCCTGTTGTCGGGCACCGACATTCCATCCGCACCCGTTTGCTGCGAGTTGCAGACTATGAGGTAGTTGCCCTTTACGGCGATGCCTTCGGGATTGTTGCCGACCTCCACAAATGCAACCGGCGCGGCGATTGACGTGGTGTCAAACTTTGCAACCTTGCCGCCGTAGGTGGAGACATAGATGTATTTGTCATCAAAAGCGAGGCGGCGCGGCTGACCTTCGTCTGCCTTGAATTGATATTTTTCTATCACTTTGCCTTGCAGGTCCAATTTCGCCAAATAGTTGCTGCCCCACACCGAAAGGTAGAGCCTGCCGCCGTAGGCGATGAGGTCTTGACCCGTGTCGCCAATCTTCTCGCCGTTTACTGCGGAGAATACATCCTTCTCCAAAACTGGCGGTTCGGCATAAGGGTGGTAGATGTCGAGAGTGGAATTGTTGGCTTCCCAAATGCCTTCATTGAGGATGAAAACCGTATTTTCCAACGGTTCGATAACGGGTTCCGGCTTGTCTTCTTCGTCGTCGCCGCACGATGTGAAGGCGATTGCGGTGCTCAGCGTCAACGCGCCGAGCGTGAGAAATTTGTAGAATTTGTTTGTCATTTTTTTGTTGTTTTTATAATGTTAAACTTAAATTCAGTTGAAATTGTCGTCCGGGCATAGGATAATATTTTATCACATCGTACTGACAATTTGTAAAATTGATGCACGAAAATTTCAGCGAAAAATCAACGTCTTTTATGTTGAAATTCCTTGAAATTGAGGCTGAAAATTCGGCGTAATTTTCGATTTCGTTGTCGGGGATGTTGTATTCCAAAAAGTAACGTTTGCCCGACAAAATCGCCGTTACATTTGCCGCCCAATCATTGTATTTGATTGCCACAGACCCACTGCCCGAATGAAGCGGCGTGTATGGAATTTGCGATTTGTAAAGTTTTGATTTGTTGTCGGTTACGTCTTGCGCTTTTTGATATGAATATCGTGCCGAAAGGTCAATCAAAACGTCAGAAATTGCCACTTTTTTGTCCGTCGCGAGGTCAACGCCCGTGATTGTTACCTTGCCGTAATTTGCCATTTTCCAAATGTAAAGGGTCGGGATTGCAACGATTTTGTTTTTTACATTGTTGTGATAACAATTGACCGACGCGCCCCACTTTTTGCCCGAATACGACAGCCCAAAATCCATTTCACGCGCATCTTCGGGTTGCAGTCCCGTAGTGCCTAACGTGGTGTAATACAATTCGTTGAAGGTGGGGACGCGGTAAGTGTTTTTTAGCATCAGGGTTGCAGTAATTTTTTTATTTATTTTTACAACAACACTTGCAAACGGCGACCATCTGTCCAAATCCTGAAAATGCGACCCATTTTCGGTATGTTCTCTTAGATGCGTGAAAACTTCGCCAATAGTTGCCGTAAATAATTTCTTATAATTATAACGCAAATTCGCCGCCGCCTGAATCGTGTTTCTCGTTGGCTGTCTGTCGGTTATGTTGCTTATTAAGGTATTAATATTTTCGTCAATTGCCACCGAAAATGTAAGCGGCTCGCAGATTTGCCAAAGATTAATCCACGATAAGAACAATTCGTTTTGCGTGGATTTTTGCACCAATTTCCCGTCGGAATACATCACGTTGATGTCAGAATATCGGCTGAAAGAATAATTGTATTTTGCAATTATTTTTGTAGTTAAATTGCTGAAAATCAGATATTTATAATTATATTGTACAAAGAAATTTTCGTCTTTCAAACGTTCTTCGGCGCGAGGGTTGTAGAGTATGATACTGCCCGGAAGCCCGCGCTCCGAGAGGTAGCCGTAGATTTTCAAGTCTAATGATTTGCGCACCGTGTCGTTGTAATGTAACGCGAGTTCCAATTTGCCGGAGCGGATGTCGGTGTTTCGGCGTTTTTCGGTGGTGATGGTTTTGTAATTTGTCAATGTGAAATTGTACATCCCATCGCTGCGCATATATTCGCCTTCTGCCTTGATTGTCAGTCGGTTTGGTAGTTTTTGAGTATAATTACAATTTGCAAAAAAATACCCGAAAGATCCTGTCCGCAATGTGATTTTCAGGCGGTGGTTGCCGTCAAAATTTTCCTGAAAAGAATTGATGCTCAGCACCGCGCCCGACGCAAAAAGTTTGGCGGGTTTTAGCATATTATCATCCTGACCCACAGATAGTTTGAGTTCGGAAATAGAATTGACATCAAACCTCGAAATATCAATCTGTCCCGCCTGAGTGTTTGAGACCGGCACGCCGTCGTATTCCACGGCTGTATGCGATGCGCCGAGCGACCGCACCGACACTGTTTTAAGACCGCCAATGCCGCCGTAATCCTTGATTGTCAATCCATTGAAAAGCCTCAACGCTCCCGCCACGTCAATCGTTGGAAGGAGCGCGAGACGCTCGCCCCTCAGCAATTGTACGGCGGAAGTATTGTTTCTTTCTACGGGCGCAACAATATCTATCCTGTCAATCTCGCGGTGTATGGTGGTGTCGTTCTGAGCGTTAACGTCAAGACAACAACCAACCAGCCATGCCGCAAGAAGGCAGTATGGCAGTTTAGTGGTCATAAATAATTTCTTAAAAACATGTCGGACACCTCCGCCCTCCTCGGGGCTGTATGTCCCAATTGGTTTTGCAGGTCTTCCGACTCGCCCGCCGTCCACGCCTTCCCAAACGTTGCAGGTTCAGTGGCGAAAGAATGTGGACGGCTTTTTTGAAAGGGCACACGGCTGCGGGACAGTCAGGGATTCTTACCCGATTCCCTTTTAATGCCGTCGGCGAGGCATCGCCACGGCAACAAAACCGGGTGCAAAGGTAAGAAAAAAACGCTTTTGTTACATAATAGAATATATTATTTTTATGTAAACCCACCGCCAAATCTTAAAGTAAAATTGCGCCAAATCTTAAAGTAAAACTGCGCCAAATCTTAAAGTAAAATTGCGCCAAATCTTAAAATAAATTTGCGCCAAATCATAAAAATGTTTATATTTGCAAAAGTAAAATTTGAGGGGAGCTGTCCCTGAGAATTTTGTTGGCGATAAACGATGGCTACATTGACGGCTGTTTTTGCGACTTATATAATGGCTTGTCCAACAGCACAGAACGTTATCTCTGTGTCAATTCCGATGTTGATTTCGTCAACATTGGGAAGTCGGTAGGGTATGCGATGACCATAATAATGTGAAATGAAAAATTTTGCAGCAATAGATTTTGAAACGGCTAACTACAATCGTTCGTCGGTTTGTTCGGTTGGTATTGTGATAGTTAGGAATGGTGAAATCGTAGATTCATTCTATTCGCTTATACAGCCGGAGCCAAACTATTACACTTATTGGTGTTCGCAAGTTCACGGTCTTTGTCAAGAAGATACAGAAGACGCGCCTTTATTTCCAAAAGTTTGGAAAAAGATTGAACCAAAGATTGCCGGGTTGCCATTGGTGGCTCATAACAAACCCTTCGACGAAAGTTGCTTGCAAGCGGTTTTCCGTGTTTACCAAATGGATTATCCTGATTATGAATTTTATGATACACTTTGTGTTTCACGGCGTGTATTCCCTTGTTTGGCAAACCATCAACTTCAAACAGTGGCTGCCGCCTGCGGGTATCATTTAGACAAGCACCACCACGCACTTGCAGATGCCGAGGCTTGCGCGTGGATTGCGAGAGAGATATTGTAAAGGTTGAATTGCTATTTATCTAAGATAAAAAATTAGATTTATAGTAGCAAAATTTAAGTAGATTTTTCCTTTGAACATTTTGTCAGTGAAAACTATGACAGTATCGATGGCAGTTCCTTGTAACTTGCCTAACGGCTTGGCAGACAGCACAGAATGAAAGGTCTGTGTAAATTATGATGGAGAGAAGGGCAAAATAAAGAAGTTTGTGGAGAGTGCTTGCAAGTGAGAAAAAAACAGTTGAAGACATAATTTGAAGTTTAAACCATTTTATTGTATTTGTTATGAAAAAACAATATCCATCGTGGGATTTATTTAAAGCGAAGTATCCAAGTGAACAATTACAGCGAGATCGATTTGAGGATCTTGCTCGTGTGTTGTTTTGTGATAGATATGGCATAAAGTATGGGATTTTTCAATTCGTTAATCATGCTGGTAACGAGACTGATACTATAAATGATGGTGCAGATATTGTTGGTTTTAATGCAAAATTTTTTGAATCAAAAATAGACGAAAGTCAAATAATACATTCAATCGAGAAAGCACATGAATGGCATCCTAACCAAACCAAGATGCTAATATATACCAATGTTGGATTTGGAAATCCAACAAAAGGTGAATCACAAACTAAGGTACAAAAGAATATTGAGGATACTGCGTCCAAAATTGGGATGGTCGTGGAATGGGTAAATGATAAAATGATACTTGATCATGCAGCCAAAATTGATTGGGTAAATGAGTGTTTTTTTGAAATCGAATCTCCTATTGAAAGACTTGTAAAGACGGAAGAATCTAATACTAAATCTATATTTGCACCAATTCGCACATCTTCGGAATTTGGCACAACAAAAATTTGTGTTGATTATTCTCAGGAAAAGAAACTGGTGGTGAGTGCTATACAAAGAAATGAGCATATTGTAATCTATGGAGAAGGTGGCTGTGGTAAAACAGCGCTTTTAAAATCCATTTGGGAGACAAATGATATATCTGTTCCTATTTGTGTACGAAAAGCACAAGATATTAAAAATTCAAGAATTGATACTCTTTTCACTGGTGGTATTGATGTTTTTATTGATTCGTATAAAGATGAAAAAAACAAAGTTATGGTGATTGATTCTGCCGAAAGGATACAAGGAATAGAAGATAGAACAACATTGGAATCATTTATTACAATCTTGAAAGATAATGGTTGGTCGATTATATTTACGGTAAGAGTTGGGTATTTAGAATCATTATTAGAAGATTTACAAATTGTGTATAATATCAATCCAACTCTTGTCAAAATTGAACCTCTTTCAAAAGAAAAACTAAAAGAAATTGCAAAAAATAACTCATTTTTATTACCATTGAATGAGACTTTTCAAGATAGATTAGGCACTTTATTTTATTTGAATCTTTATTTGAAACTGTATTCTAATATCGATATAAAAGAAGATAGTTACTCAAAATTTGCAAACCTAATATGGAAAGAAAAGATAGCAGGCAAAATAAATACAGCAGGCAAAAATATCAAACGTGAACAACTATTCATTTCATTTATAAAGAAACTAATTGATAATGAATTTTTTTATCTTAGAGATGAACTTTTCGATCCTGAAATAGTCCAATTATTAATAGACGATGAGATTTTGGCACGAAATGATTTTGGACTTTTCATAACTCACGATATATATGAAGAATTTGGACTAAGTATAATAATTAATCAAAAATGGCAAGAACGAAGCAGTGTTGAGAATTTCTTTGAGACATTAAATACATCTATTTTGGTTCGAAAAGTTTTCCGTCAATGGTTAAGTGATAACATAGAATCAAATATTGAAGATATAAAAGAACTATTAAGTAAATGTTTCAATTCTGAGATCGAACAATTATGGAAAGATGAAATGCTAATTGGCATTATGGAATCATCGTCAGCAAAAACATTATTGGAGAAAGAGAAAAATACATTGATAGCAGACGATGCCAAACTGTTAAATAGAATTGTGTATCTTTTGCAATTAGCATGTAAACGACTTGAGAAGGTAGAAGTTCTTGATGATGGCTTCGAATATCCGGTTTATGTTCCATTTGGTTCTGGATGGGAGGCTGTAATTCATATTCTTTATGAGTTGAGAGAACAGAACATACCAATCAAATATAAACTGACTGTACTTAAGGAATGGACATCAAATAATCAACAAGGTCTGTCCACAAGAGAGGCTGGAATTATGGCACTTACCATTTGGACTGCAACAGAAAATACTGATACAATTTTTTTTAATCAAAACATAATCAAAGATTTATGCGCAATTATAATCAATGCGTCGAATGAAATTAAATCGGAACTTAGTAGCCTTATTAAGAAAGTTGTTGATAACAAGTGGAATTCAAATAGGGATCCGTATTATGATTTGTGCCATTATATACTTTCAAAACCAATCGAAGCAAAGTTATTAATATGCGCTGTACCTAATGACATTTTCCCACTTATGAATTTGTTTTGGCGGTATAAAAAGGAGTCAAGTGATGCAAAATTATTGCCCATCGCAACAAATAATTATGCTTGTAACCATTTTTGGGGGTTGAACGATGATGAACTTGAAGATTATTCTTACGAACCGGCATATTCATATAGTACACCGTTGTATTATCTTCTTCATGTCAGTTATTGGAAAACATTGGAGTATATTGTTGATGTTATGAATAGTATTATAGATTATGTCTTGAATTATGGAATGTGGAACGATGAATTAAAAAAGATAACAATAAGTCTCAGAAATCAAACCACAGTAGAACAATATGGTAATAGTTCACTTTGGAGTTTATACAGGGGTTCAAATTCAGTTACGTGTCCTGATGTCATTCTGTCTATGCACATGTCATTAGAACGTGTATTATTAGAAATCGCGGATACAGACAAGAATGATAAAGTTGTAATGGATTCATTTGACTATATTCTTTCAAAATCGAAATCTGTATCACTTACAGCCGTTGTTTCAAGCGTAGTTTCTGCACATCCTGTAAAATACGTTGAGTTTGCTATAAATTTATTTAAAACGATTGACTTGTTTCATTGGGATACGATGAGATTAACTGAAGAATTTCAACTACCACAGCATTATGGGTTGATTCGGTTAAGAAGCGATTTCGCTGGATTAGAAAGGTTAAGTACTCTTAAACAATCTTTTAGAAAACGGAGTTTGGAATCTTTATGTGTAGAATATCAATATGAAATTTATGGTGAAATAAATATTGAACAGCATAGCAAATTAATTGAAGAAATCCATTCTGTATTAGACTTACATTATGAAACGATTAATTCTGAGGATGACGAGCAAAATAAAATAAAACAAATTCTATTATATAGAATGGATAAAAGGAAACATAATGCTAAGGTATCCAATATAGGTAATAGACAAATACAAATTGAGATGAATCCGCAACTACCATCAGATTTACAGAAATATAGTGAAGATTCTTGTAATGCAATTATGGAACAGATGCGTTTTGGTAAATTGCTGTTTTGGTGTGAGAAAAAATTCAAAGGTGAAGACGTATTAGCATATAAAAAATATGAGGATAATCCTCTTTATGCTATTCAAGATGCAAAAGATGTTATTGCTGCAATAGATAACCATCAACCTCTAATGCCCATGGATGATTTTATACCTGCCAATGTTGCAGGTACAATGATATTGTTCTATGGAAATATTCTTGATGATAAGAATTTACAATTTTGTAAACAGATAGTCGAAAACGTTGTTTCGGCGTCATTAAATCCTCAATATTTAGGACAGATATCTAACGGATTAGAATTATGTGTTCACGCATTGCCAATTCTTATGAAAATGTACCCTGATAATAATCTTAAATACATAAATATGATGGCTGGTATTTTATGCAATCAGCAAGATGTAGGCGTAAAGCGTATTTGTGATTATGCAATTGAAACGTTAGTTACCTTGAAAGAAGAAGATTTATATAATACAGTAATGGCTCATTATATTGCTATTGCTACAAAATCTAAACAGAGCCCTGATGCATTAATTTCATTAGATGAAAGTTTAATTTGTATGTTGGATAATTTGGACCTTGAAAGTGCTGAAGTTTTATTTGAACTAATACCAAATGATTCTGAAAATGAGTTACACAAGGCAATGATTTTTATGTTGCTTCCGCGTTTTGCAGAAACTCTCAAAAGTAATAATTATCATAATAAATCATTACTAACACGATATGATAGAAGATTGCATTTGTATAAAGTGCTGGCATCGTATGCATTAAATATGAAATCTGATAATATAGAATCTTTTCTTGCCCCTTTTATTAATTTTTTAGACTGCAACGAGAATAGTATGAATTTTATTAGGGCATTTGTAAGAGCAGAAGATAATCTAACAAAGCCTGTTGAATTTTGGAAAATCTGGCAGATTCTATATAGTCCAATAATTGAAAAAGGAATTGGTAAAAATTATGATGTTTTGGTAGTGTATTTACTTGCCGATTCTTTGTCTGCACCTGAGACTAAGTTGTGGCATAGTTTTGATAGAAATAATTTTTGGTTGTATAATGATGTTATTCGTGATTGTGGCTATTATCCTTCAACTCTTTATGCCATCGCTAAGAATTTGAATTATTTTGCAAGTACCTTTGTCGATATGGGTGTTGAATGGTTATATAAAATAACAACCAAATATCCTACCTTAAATATGAGAGATAAAGAAAGATCAACAATTATTTATATGGAAATGTTTATAGGACGTTTTATTCGCAAAAATAGGTCAGAGATTAGGAAAAATAAAATAAAGAAATCAATGCTTGTTGCAATTCTTACGTTTATGGTTGAACGAAATTCTGTTCAGGCTTTTATGTTACGTGATTTGATAGCATGACAATGATATCTTTTATCTTAAAAAACAGTTGGATTGAAGTCCTGTGTCCGCGTGTCCATTTTAAAATGTTTGTTTTCGATTGTAGGGAAGTATATGTCGGCAGTGCAAATCTTACCGGGGCGGGCATTGGTATGAAAACCGACAATCGTAGAAATTTTGAAGCCGGCATTTTGACAGACGACCCCGAAATTGTTGAACAAGCAATGACCCAATTCGATGAAGTTTGGATGGGTAAGCATTGCAAATCGTGCAAGCGCAGAGATTTTTGTGCAGACCCTGTGGCTTGAAAATATAATTTGTAGATTCTATCACCCATAAAATCCTCAGTGCTTTTCACCCGGCATTGAGGATTTTTTTTAAACCTTCTTCTTCTCTCTCCGTCAAAACCGATTATGAATAATACTTCTCAATCTCCCGACTTGAAGGCAGAATTGAAGTCCTATGTCAAGCCGATTTTTGTGGAAATAGCCCTTATAATGCTTCTGGGCGCGGTGGATACGGTGATGCTCAGCCATCTCGATACCGGCGTGGAGGGCGGCAGCGACAATGCTGTGGCGGCAGTTGGGCTGGACAACCAACTGTTTAACCTTGTGATATTGATATTTCAATTTGTGTCTGTTGGCACGGGCATCGTGTGCGCACAGTATATCGGCGCGGGTTTCAGGAAAAAACTCGTGCAGGTCGTGGGCATCTCGCTGATGGTGAACGCCGTTGTGGGCGGCGTGATGAGCGTTTTTTTGGGCTTGAAGACCGAGGCGGTGCTCGAATTTATGGATCTCGCCCCCGAACTTATGGAGGACGGCGCCACTTATCTGAGGATAATTGGTAGTTTTGCGTTTTTTCAGGCAATAGGGTTGGCGTTTTCGGCATCTTTGAGGAGCGCGGGAATGACCAAATATCCTATGCGCGTTACCGTTATCGTCAACATTATCAACATCATAGGCAATTATTCGTTGATATTCGGACATTTTGGATTGCCCAAACTTGGCGTGGAGGGCGCGGCGATTTCCACGGTGATTTGTCGCGGCATTTCGATGTTGGCGATGGGCATCATCCACACCAAAAAACACATCGACAAGTACCCCTTGGAGTGGTTCAGGCCGTTTCCGTGGGCTGAACTCAAAAACGTCCTCAAAATCGGCGTGCCGGCGGCGGGCGAAAATTTGAGTTATTGCCTTTCGCAGGTTGCAATTACGTATTTCATCAATCAACTCGGCAACACGGCACTCGCAACTCGCACATATTGTGCTAATTGCATTATGTTTGTCAACCTGTTTTGCATAAGCGTGGTGCAGGGCGGTGGCATTGTAGTGGGGCATCTCATTGGCGCAAAAAAGAAAATCGCCGCTTTCTTGATGGGCAATTTTGTGTATCGTTATGCATTGATAATCACGTTGATAGTTGGCACTGCGATTGCGTTGGCGGGACATTCGATATTGTCGTTTCTTACCAGCAACGAGGAAATCATCAGGCTCGGCACGATAATATTTTTCATTGATATAATCCTCGACATCGGCCGCGTCGGCAACATCTTTGCCACCGGCACTCTCCGAAGCACCGGCGACGCTGTGTATCCCGTGATTATCGGAATCTTTTTCCAATGGTCTATCGCCGTGGGTATCAGTTACTTGCTTGGAATTACATTTGGATTGGGATTGATAGGAATGTGGATAGGCTTCACCCTCGATGAAAACGTCCGCGCATTAATCCTTCGCCGCCGTTGGAAGTCTAAACGTTGGGCTACCAAATCATTGGTGAAATGATTTGGTTAAAATAAAGATTTGTAGAATTTGAAAAGATTTGTTAGATTTCCCGCCTACGGCGGCTAAAAAAAGTGCCCTTTGGGCAGAAATCGTTCAAATCTAAACAAATCACACAAATCCCTAAAAATAAAGATTTGTAAAATTTGAAAAGATTTGTCTGATTTCCCGCCTACGGCGGCTTAAAAAAAATGCCCTTTGGGCAGAAATCGTTCAAATCTAAACAAATCACACAAATCCCTAAAAATAAAGATTTGTAAAATTTGAAAAGATTTGTCTGATTTCCCGCCGTAGGCGGCTAAAAAAATTATAATTATGGCAGAAAAGATTTTTAATGTTGGCATCCTTGGCACGGGCTGGATAGCCGACAAGATGGCGACCACCCTCGCCGGAATGACCACCGCTCGCGCATACGCCGTGGCATCGCGCACCACCGAGAAGGCGCAGAAATTCGCTGCAACATTCTCTATGCCAAAGGCATACGGCTCGTATGAAGAGTTGGCGGATGATTCCGAAGTTGACCTCATCTACGTCGCCACGCCACATTCCCACCATTACGCAAACGCCAAGATGTGCCTCCTCAAAGGCAAGCCTGTATTGTGTGAAAAGGCTTTTACCGTCAATGCCATGCAAGCCGAAGAACTCATCAAAATTTCGCATGAGCGCAATGTCTTTCTCGCCGAAGCAATTTGGACGCGATATCAGCCTATGCGTCAGATGATTGCGGACGAAATCAATAGCGGCGTCATTGGCAAACCGCAGATGCTCACCGCCAATCTTTGCTACCCCAATATCGCCCTTGAACGTATGTACAAGCCCGAACTCGCGGGCGGTGCGTTGCTCGATTTGGGCGTGTATGTGTTGAATTTTGCCGATATGTTTTTTGGCGACGACATCCGCAAAGTTTCGTCCCATTGTATCAAGTATCACACGGGCGTCGATATTCAGGAATCAATCACCTTGGAGTACAACGACGGACGCATCGCCGTTTTGTGGAGTTCGCAGCTCGCCAAGAGCGACAGGCAGGGCGTTATTTCTGGTACTGACGGTTTCATCATTGTCGAAAATGTCAACAATCCGCAGTCATACACCGTTTATAATCAGGATTATAAGCCAATCAAAACTATCAAATGCCCGCCGCAAATCACTGGCTACGAGTATCAGGTAGATTGTTGCATCAATGCCATTAACGCCGGAAAAATCGAACCTGACGAGATGCCACACGCCGACATCCTCCGTATGATGCGCAAGATGGACGCGCTTCGCCAGGAATGGGGCGTAAGGCTCTGCGACGAATAATTTGGTATTGACCAAATTAAATATTAACTTTGCGTCGTCAAAAAAAACATTAACAGATATGCAGAAAGAAATCGAAAACTCGTTGGATATATTGAGGAGCGGCAAGATTTTGCTGTATCCTACGGATACTGTTTGGGGGCTTGGATGCGACGCCACCGACCAGGAGGCTGTGCGCAAGATTTACCATATAAAAAAGCGTCCCGACTCCAAGAGTATGATAATATTGGTGAGCAATTTCCTGATGCTTCAGCAATACGTAACGGAAGTGCCGTTCAAGGCTGTGGAGCTGATGGAGGAAATCAGCGGCCCGCTTACCGTCATCTACCCCAAGGCGCGCAACCTTGCCGAAAATCTTGTGCCGGAGGACGGTTCTATTGGCATCAGGATTCCCGACGACGAGTTTTGCAGGGAGTTGATTTCTGCATTTGGCAAGCCGATTGTCTCCACATCCGCCAACGTGAGCGGCATGAAAGCGTCGAGTCTTTGGGGCGAGGTGAGCGACTACATCAAAGAATCTGTCGATTATGCCACCACTTGGCGACGCGACGACACACGCATCTCGCAGCCGTCGTCCATTTGGAAGGTCAATTTCGACGGCACAGTCATCAAGGTAAGATAATTTTTACTTTAACACGGAACACTCTGAAATCACGGAAAAAAAGTAAAATATTTTTTGTAAAAAATATTTTAGAAGAAAACACTGAAACTAATTTGCGGAAGCAAGTTCTGTGTTTTCCGTTAAAATTTTGAAGTTGTTTAAAATTTTATTTATTTGTTTTATTCCGTGTCATCCGTGTGTTCCGTGGTTAAAACAATACAAATACATATTATGTACAACAAGGACGAACATAAAGCCCTGCGCACCCGCTTAGATGGGCTGAGGAGGCATCTTTGACATCGATGCCAAGCGAACAGAAATTGCAGAAAAACAAAAACAGACCGAGGCAGACGGCTTTTGGGACGACCCGAAGGCGGCAGAAGATTTTATGCGCACCATCTCCGGCATCAAGCAATGGGTGATGGGCTACGACGATGCAGAGGCGGCTTTTGGCGATTTGGACGTGTTGGCGGAGTTCATCGAGGGCGGCGACGATTCTCAGGACGATTACGACGCTCAATACGCCAAGACACTCGCGTTGGTGGAGGATTTGGAGTTTAAAAATATGCTCCGCAACGAGGAAGATTCCTTTGATGCGATATTGAAAATCAACGCCGGGGCAGGTGGTACGGAGGCCAACGATTGGGCGCAGATGCTGATGCGAATGTACACACGTTGGGCGGAGGCTCGCGGTTTCCGATACGAAATCACTAACCTTCTCGAAGGCGAGGAGGCTGGCATCAAGACCGTTACAATCACAATTTCAGGAAGTTATGCATTCGGGTGGTTGAAAGGCGAAAATGGTGTCCATCGTCTCGTCCGCATTTCGCCCTTCAATGCTCAGGGCAAGCGTCAGACCACATTCGCGTCGGTTTTTGTTGTACCGTTAATTAATGACGACATCGAAATCAACATCAACCCTTCAGACCTCGAATGGGACACATTCCGTTCGTCGGGCGCGGGCGGTCAGAATGTCAACAAAGTGGAGACCGGCGTGCGTGTCCGTCATATACCGTCGGGCATCGTGGTTGAAAACACCGAGTGCCGCACCCAAGGTCAAAACCGCGAAAACGCCCTCCGCATACTCAAATCGCATCTTTATGAAATAGAACTCGAAAAGAAACGCGAAAAACTCGCCGAAATTGAGGGCAAGAAAAAGAAAATCGAATGGGGTTCGCAGATTCGCAGTTACGTGATGCAGCCCTACAAAATGGTCAAAGATCTCCGCACCAACGTCGAGACTTCCAACGTCCAAGCGGTGATGGATGGACAGATTGACGAATTTTTGAAGGGATATTTGATGCAGTTTGGCGGAGAATAAATGGTTTTTATGTGAAAATGAATCAAAATAGGCCATTCAAATCGATTTTATCCCCCTTTCCAACGAGCTGACAACCAGCGTGAAGGAAAAAAGTTTGAAAAAACATTCAAAAAGATTTGGAGGGAACCACAAAAAGTCCCTACCTTTGCACTCGCAATCGAAAGGGATTGCGACGAT
>DGIK01000123.1:0-2960 GCA_002393195.1 Bacteroidales bacterium UBA3824
GATTGAAGTAATTGAAGTGATTGAAATGATTGAAGTGATTGAAGATATGAAATAATTGAAGTAAACGAAAAAACGTCTACGGACAATGGGCTAACCATCGCCGTAGACGTATCCTATAAAATACTCCATATAATCTTAACCACGCAGGTTTTTTAATCTATAACCACGCAAAGTTGTCATTTATTCTTTGGTAAATGCACCTGTCTTACCGTTTACCTTTACGGTATAAAGACCGGGGATGAGAGTTTCGATATTGACACCCTGTCCCTTCTCAACCCTCTGTGTCTTGACGAGGCGACCCATTGCATTGTAAATCTGCACGGTGTCAGCCTTCTCAATATCCACCATAATCTTGATGGACGACACTTCTGGCCAAACATGAACGCGGGATGCATTGGCATCGCTCTCCACAATAGCGCTTTCTGCCGCAGAGGCATCTGCCATGGCAACTGTCTCTACGCCTGAGGTTTGCGCTTTGGCTGCAACGCCGCAAGCCATTACAAAACCCAATGTAACAATAACTGTTTTAAGATAATTCATGATTTGATTGTCGTTATACAAATTAATAATCCTTTTCACGCTGCAAAATTGATAATTATTTTTGAATTACACTAATAATAACGCAAAAAATTATCAATTATTTTTATCTGTGCCAACAGAGCCTATCCTAACACCCATTCCCCACTCTATGTAATACGCTTTCATAAGGAATGTTCGTAGCCCGACGTGGGCTATAAGCCTGTTGTTGAAGTTGTAGTTGACTGTCACCCTGTCATACATGTCAAAAAAACTCTTGACTTCGCTGAACAGGTAGCCCCCAATCTCCAAAGCTGCATAAACCTTGCCAAACTCCAATCCCGCCGAGCCGTGTATGCCGCCGGACATCAGTTTGAAAAAGCCGTTGTCGCCGTCCAAGTCGTTTGCGTCGCTGCCGTCGCGCATGAGGTCGAAGCCAACACCCGCCACAAACTTCTTCGTCACGGGTCGCAAGGCATTAAAAGCCATCGTGGTAACAAAGTATTTGTCGCCGAGCGGCGTGCCTTGTTCACGGCATCCAAACGAAAGGAACGCCTGATAACGCCACCTGCGGTCTATCTCCGCCGCCGACGCATCAAACTCCCTTACCTCAGCCAATTCCTTCTTAACACGCATCCGCGCTCCAAGATTAAACTGACAAAGATTAAGCCCGAGGTTTGGCAACTTCATCGCGCCGTTTGAATAATGGACGAAATTCAATCCCGCCACATACGAAACACGGCTCTCCGGCATCGCCACGAGTTCAAACCCAAACCTGAAAAACGCCGACGCCTTCGCGCCGATGTAGAGGTTGAGGTTGTTAGTCCGCGCATCAAACTTTTTAGTGAGATACGCCGCGCCCGCCTGAATGTTGAGGTCAAAATCAAAGAACCTTCTCTTGACGATGTGAAAATCGGAGACCAAAGCCGCCGAAAATGCCTTGCCGAGTACGTCGGGGTAGCCAAAATCCTCATAATAAGCCGCCACGCCAAGTTTTGGACGACGGTAATAATGATGCCACGGCTCGCTGCCATCCACGCGCCAGAGGTACGAGACACCGACGCCCTGAGTAATGCCGAGGTTCAACGCCCCCGCCAAATTCCTGTGGTCATAGACCGGCCCCCGGAGATAATCAACCGACCAATAGGCATCCCGCCCGCTCTCCTGCGCCGTCGCCGAAAGGGTTATGATCCAAATGGTCGCCAATAATAATAGTTTCATATTGTCTATCAATCTATTACGCGAAAACTGCCCTTTCCTTTCTTTGCAACAAGCACCGGAATCGCCCCGGACTTATAACAAACATCGCCTGTGTGATGAATCTCGGCGTAAACGGTGTCTGCCGCATTTACAAGGACATCGCCGGTGGAGTAATTCGCTACGTGAGCCACCCTCGCCCGAAGCCATGAGGCATCCACAATCGAAGTGTATTGAGCCTCAATGTCAAGGCTTTCCGCCCTGCCACCGATTTTATAACTGCCCGAACCGTCGGCTATTTCTACCCTCAGGTCGGGTGCGTTGCTCACCACGTCGAGACCGCCGATGAAGCCGTCAAAAACATAATTCCTGACGTCCACGCTGTCATCACTACTGATAATAACGCTTGCATGGGCGTAAATGTTGCATAGAAGTGAAAAACTGCACTTTATTTTTGGTACTGACTGGTTGTTGCGCACCATTCCAAACTTTGTGTCGTCTGATACTGAGAGTGTTGACGATGCCTCATCGTATTTTACGCTTACATTTTCGATGATATTTTCACCATATTCCACGACCACAAAATCGCGGTTGCCCTTTATGAGTTCTACATGGAAATTGTTGTTGATTACCAAGTCTTTATACGCCCCGACCTCAATGGTGTCCGTCGCGAGGTTGCCCGCAGATTTCATCATGTCGGGTAGATTCTTGTTGTCGCAGGATTGAGCGGCGATAGCCATCAACACCAAGACCGCCGACACGTATTTTAATAGATATTTCATCGCCGAGGTTAGAGTTTTGGAATGTCGCGTTCGAGGTTTGTGAGAAGCATAATGTCATTGTCGGAGAGATTGAGGTCGCCGCCAATCTCGCCGCGAATCAGTGAGAGCCAAGCCTTGTTTTTTTCCTGTTTGTTGAAGAGGTCAACCTTCGTGGTCTCTATCTGTGAAATGCAATTACGGTAAAAAGCCTTCTTGTCCTCGTCCAACGTGCTGTCATCGAGATACTTGCGGTATTCCCTTTCGCCAGCCTCCATTGTCTCCATAAAAGCCGAATCCGCCGTGCCAAGCCCGGGATAACGCTCCTCGTCGGGGTGTGCGGCGATTGCGGCGACCACGGGATGAAGTTTGCCGTGAACATACATAAAATATTCAACGTCTGGAAATCCGTTCCTGCCCAATATGTACATCAACGTTGGATAATCCTTTATCTCATTAGTATCCACCACGTTATGAGTATCAATATAG
>DGIK01000123.1:3075-6045 GCA_002393195.1 Bacteroidales bacterium UBA3824
CCCGACACGTCCTCCGAGTCGATGTGCATCCCCGAATACTTGTTGCTGTGGCAGCACGGCAACATCCCAATCACCAACAATATGTATATCAATAAGTTGCGTCGCATTTTGAGTAGTAATTTTTATTTTGCAAATATAAAGAAAAAAATTGAAAACCTGAAAAGGAAATTTTCTGCCGCCAAAGATAACAATTCATTCCGAAAAATGGAAAATTTTTTGTTATCAAGTTTTAGAGAGGTTATTTAATTAATAATCAAGAAGTTACAAAAATATGTTGTCTAAATCTGCAAAAAAAATGCAGATTTAGACAACATATCCGATTTAAAAGTGCCTTACAGCATATTGTAGGGCATACAAGGAGAAGATTTTTACATTTATTAACACCCGAAAATATACGGTTTCCCCATAAGAAATTTTTATTAGAACCTCTTATATAATGACATTTTTTATAATTTTGTGGCGGATATTTGAAAATTAGTAATCAAGAATCATTAAAACACGAAAAAAATGAAAAAAACTTTACTCGTAATCGGCGTTTTGGCTATGGCAGCCATTATGTCGTCCTGCGGCGGCAACTCCAACAACGCCCCCGCTTCCACCGACTCCAAACCCGCCACCGAACAATCAACCACACCAAAGGCGGACGCTCCCAAGGCTGACGACAACGCCGCCAAGCCCGCAACAACCACTCAGGCTGTTGACCTCACCAAAAAATACGTCTGCCCCAACCGCGACGGCTCCTCCGACCAACCCGGCGTTTGCGAGGCTTGCGGAATGGATTTGATTGAAAACTAAAAATAAAAAAATTCATAATTCATAATTCATAATTCACAATTACCATCCGGCGGATGCCCAATTATGAATTTTGAATTATGAATTATGAATTGCTCATTGCGAGTGGCAGTGCTCCGCTATTTCTTGTGCTTTTCTTCGGCGATTGGCATTACGGCAGCCGCGTCTTTCTGTTCGTAGGCGGCTACGTGTTTGTGATGTTTCTCAGTGTGTTGTTTAGGTTTAAGCACTTTTCCGATCTTTCCCATGATTGAAATCTCCTATAATTTAAATTGTTAAACATTTATTTTACGGAGTAGGGTTCGGTAAGAATTGGTTGCCGGACTTGCTCTTTCACTTTGGCATTATCCAAACTGCGTGCCAATAGCTATTTTTCGGACACAATGACAGTTTTCAATGACAATATGGCAAGAATACAGACATTATGACGTGGTATTTTTTTAAACACGGAACACACGGAAAGCACGGAAATGGTTAGAAATCAAATTATTAAAAACAACAAGTTGTTTTTAATAAACAGAAAACACGGAAACGAAACCTTTTGTTATGCATTATGAATTATGCATTATGAATTTATACTTGCTCTGTCGTTGTTGCCAACGCTCCCTTGCGTATTGTTGCATGTCGGCGACGGTGTCTTTTTCGTCGAGGATTTCAAATCCGAGGAGGGTCTCGATGATGTCTTCCATTGTTACAACGCCGTCCATTCCGCCGTATTCGTCAACTACGAGGGCGATTTGCTCTTTTTTCATCAACAAATCTTCCCACATTGCAAAAACGGGTTTGGTGTTTGGGACTATCACAATGTCGCGGCGAAGGTCGCGGAGGCGGAGTGTGTCGTGGTCTTCGGCAAGGCTTTCCATCACTTGTTGACGGAAGACGTAGCCGGTGATGTTTTCGTCGTTGCCCTTGTAAATCGGAATCCGTGAAAATCTCAAATACTCCTTGTTAGCGAGAAATTCGCCCAAGGTCATCCCCTCGTCAGCAATGGAGACCACAACGCGGGGCGTCATTATGTCGGAAACTCGCAAGTTTTTGAGTTTCATCAGGTTTTGAATGATGGCGTTTTCCTTTTCCTTAAAAATTCCCTCCTCAGTGCCGATGTTGGCGAGGGCAGAAATTTCCTCGCGGGACGTGGTGTGCCCGGTGTCGCTGCGTTTTAAGAGTCGCGTCAATACCTGAGCCATCATCACGAGCGGATAGGTAATTATATAGGTACACTTGATGAGATGCCCCACAAGACCGGCGAGACGCTGCCAATTGTTGGAGCCGAGGGTCTTGGGCAGGATTTCTGAAAATATCAAAATCAGGACGGTCAATATCGCCGACACCACGCCCAACGATTCCGAGCCCAACACTTTTGCAGCCTGCGCGCCCACCATTGCGGCACCGGCGGTGTTGGCGATTGTGTTGAGAGAGAGTATGGCGGCAAGCGGCTTATCGACACTGCCCTTAAAACGCGCCAAAAGACGCACACCCTTTTTGGGGGAGTTTTCGTTGATTTTTACAAATGTTGGCGTCGCGCTCAGCAACACGCTCTCCATCAGCGAACACATAAAAGAAATGAGCAACGCGCCCACCAAATATGTTATCAATAGTCCCATAAAAGCCTGTATAACGAAAATTGACGCCTTACAGTGTCTTTCTTTTAAACAAAAATTTAAACGAATTGAAATTAATTAAAACGAATTACTATGTTTGGACAATTCGCTTTAATTCGTCATAATTCGTTTAAATTTTTGTTTAGAAAAAACCGTGCCGCAAGGCACGGAATTTCTGTTTAGAAGCAAAATTCTTATTTTACGTTACCGACTTTGATGAGGTATTCAGCGATTTGTACGGCGTTGAGAGCCGCGCCCTTGCGGATTTGGTCGCCGGAGAGCCACAATGTGAGGCCGTTGTCGTCGGAGATGTCCTTGCGCACGCGACCTACGAAAACGTCGTCCTTGCCGGCTGTCTCGAGCGGCATTGGGTAAACGAGGTTTGCGGGGTCGTCCACAAGCGTGCAGCCCGGAGCGGCGGCGATTGCTTTCTGCGCCTCCTCTACGGAGATGGGCTTTTCGGTCTCAATCCATACCGATTCGGAGTGGCTGCGCAATGACGATACCCTCACGCACGTAGCCGAACATTTGGCGTCGGTGTGCATAATCTTGCGTGTCTCGTTGTACATCTTCATCT
>DGIK01000207.1 GCA_002393195.1 Bacteroidales bacterium UBA3824
TATATCCTTCTGTTGGACAATATACTGAGGCAATAAAGTTGGCGGAGAAATCTCCCGAAGATTATTTCGCCACGATGACTACGCTCCGACCGGTTTTGGGAGCGGACGGCAACCCCGTGATGAGTAGCGGAAATTTTGCGGTGGTCTTTAAGATGCAAGACCAAATCAACAGCAAGGAATACGCCCTGCCATTCTCTGCCGACGGTCGCAAACTGTTCAAAATAGGCGTGTCGTTCTCTTCTGAGACAAGGCGCGTGGCGGAGTGGAAGACGGAGAAGTACATTCGTTGTAGACGCGAAAAAATTACCCGAAAGTGTCAACTATTTTATTGTTTTTCTGAAATTTTTATTATATATTTGCAGCGTCAAAGCACTGAAGATAATTTTGGTGACGGCAAAAAACAAAAAAGTTATCAAAATGAAAGCACTAAAACTACTATTGCTCGCCTTAATCTTATGCATTATGGCTTGCAACGACGAAGACGACAACAACAATACTGAACAGGGAAACGAAGATGGGTTCGTAGAACTATCGAAACCCTCCGACCACGTCATCAACTATTTCATCAACACCTATCATCTTGCCACAAAGAAGACTGTTGAAGATGACAAGGTATCTCTTCTGATTCTCAATACGGGAAGGTCTTGGGATGAAATAGAGAGTCTGATGTTCAAGCATGTGCCGGTGATACAAAGTTTCGACTACGTTATGGACAAAAACGAGCTCGCCAAGTACCGCAAGATGTACAATGACACCTGCTTCAATGCATCGGGATTCTGTACATACACCACATTGGATACAATCGCATCCATTTCGGTAATGTGCAACGAATCAGATATCGAATCTGATGTCATAATAAAGTACAATGACATCAAGAAAATCGTCGGCGTAGATACGTACAGCGGCAGACACGTGTCTTACTTCGATTTGGACTGGGCTGTTGAGGAGCCTCTTTCCGAATTCAACAAGCGCAAGGACAATTATCTGCTTGAAATGGGACAGGCTACTGTGTGTTTCCCGTTGCCAAAAGAGGTTGGCGAATATTACTATACCACCACATATAATTGCACCAATGGGAGGCAGTTTGTGATGAAGGATACTATCAGCATAAAGTAATATTCGAATATAAGGTGTAATACTAAAATAGTAAGCAGCGGCTGTCGTGCATTGTGCGGCAGCCGCTGCAATTTTTATTAACCATGAAAAAAACTTGATAGAAATTTTTTTGTTGGTAGGAAAATTGTTATTACATTTGCGATAACATTGACGTAACACTTCACCGCTTTAGAAAATGCAACTGAAAGCCGGATATTTCACCAATGGCATCGAGACGCTCAAAACGTCTGATTCAATGGCAGTTAAGGTAGATGCACTACTCGAACAACTGTCTTATTTCGACGTTGATACCGACATCGCATTGCTCGAAACGTGCGACGACGCAGCCGTTGCGCTCGTCCATAACATCGTGTCGAGAGGTGCGCCCACGTATGCATCGCAGTTTGTGGAAGACATTCTCTCCACCACCATCGGCAAGACATTGAAGCGTATCGCCGACAATGGAACCATCTCCCGCGAAATCCAAAAACAGGAAGTCAAGGATATGGTATTCAGGGCTTTGCACATCATCGACCCGCGCATCAAGGCAACGATGGAGCGTCCTGACACCGGCGACGACAAGGAGCAAATGATTTATGATTTCCTTGCGGGCGGGGCTGTGCCGTCGCAGGGCGATTACCTGTGGCAACTCGCCGACACGCGCCGCCGATATAGCGACGTATTCAAATTTTCACCCAAATTCCGCCGCCACATCGACATCTTGGCGCAGGATTTTACATTCATCAACGACGACTGCGACCTCTGTTTCAGTGCGCCGTACAGTAGCAACACCGCCGATTGCATCACTTTTGCCTTCGACCCAACCTCCACAGCAACTTCCGACAACGTCGATTACATCACCGAAGACAAGATAGCCGAACTCCTCAGGAGCATCAATGTTGCCGGGCGAGTCATCGTCAAAAAATCAGACAACCCATACGACCGCACCGAAGAACTCTCCAACTTCACCCAAAACAGTTATTTCGACATCGTAAGGGACAATTACAATTCGCCGCTCTACAAGACTGAGGACGGCATCGAGGCGTTGCAGATAGCACTCACGCCGCTTGCCATCGCCCGCATCCAAAAGATTGTATTAGAGGCGATTAATAGTGGTGCGCTCTCCCTTGACGCCCGCACGTGGCACATTGGTGTCATAGAAAGGGACGTACCGTGCGCATTCCTCGCGTTTGAGGATTTAAAACAGTATTTCAACAAACTTTTCATACTCGAAAACAACGGGCGACGCTTCCCGTTGGTAAAACTCGAAATCTTCCACACCGAGGAGTTTGCAAATACGGAATTGAACCTTCTCTATCAGGGCAGCAGTGAAGATATTTCGGAGTTCAACCCATTGACAGCCTACGACTTGCTGATAGATATTTCGGTGCTAAGGCGCAAGACTCCGCTCGACACGCCGCCCCGCACCATCGCCGCCAAATACGCTGTCATCAGGTCGGCGCAGTCGCCATCGGCAGATACTCACCTGATGTTCAACGCATATATGCATTACGACATCAATCTTGATGGTTCGGATGTTGACGACGAGGACATTGACGACGAGGACGACGATGCACAGGCGTACAACGAACAGGAGGAGGCATTGTTGTTCTTCCTGAAAAACATCTTCGCCAAAAACGCCTTTATGGAAGGTCAGGCGGCTACAATCGCCCAACTCCTCAATGGCAACAACGTCTTGCACATCTCCGCGCCAGGCACCGGCAAATCGCTCATTATGCTATTTGCGGCGATGATGAAACCGGCGTACAGTTTCATACTGCCGCCCACAATTGCGGTGATGAAGACGCAATTCCAAGCCCTGCGTCGCCGCAAGATAGACATTGATTATTACATCAACCCCGTCCTCCAAAACTCCTACGACCGCTCTATGGCTGTCAAGGAAGTTACAAAAGGACGCTCGTTGATTACATTGATATCTCCATCGTTGATACACGACCCATACATACGCGGCGTGTTCCACGAGATAGATTCGCTCAATATCCCCCTCGCCTTCATTATGATAGACGAGGCGCAGAGGCTCTCTCTCCAAACTACCGAATATCGTGCTTATTATCAGGATATTAGCAATATAATAGCCAAGAATTTCAGCGACGACAATACTACTGCGCTCCGCATCGGTGCGTTCAGTAGCACGATGGAGACCAACATCCAAAACGAAATTGCCGAAAAACTCCGCACCGACCTCTCGCTTGTCCAAAAGCCCGACCTGAGCAAGATAGACATCACTGTACGCGAGATTGATATGGCGACAGTTGGCAATGAAAATGAGCATTACCTCTCCCAAAAACTCAAACAGGTGGAGGCATCGAAACTCATCTCCGCTGACGCTTCCAAGACAAAGCCAACGCGCACGATTGTGCTGTCGTGGACGCCACCATTCGACACCACGGGTCCCGATGGCGAGCCAAACAAGGTTGCGGGTTTCGACACCAAGTTTTATAATGGCGACATCGATGAAGACGGCACCACGATTACGAGTGGCGAGGCGAGCGCAAGTATGAAGTCAATCGTGGAATTTTGCGAAGGCGACGCGATGGTGCTTTCCGGCACATATTCGGCGGGAATTGGCATTAGTGCGCCAAACGTTGGTCGCATTATCCTGATGGAGCCGCCAATGAGCCTCGACACATTCTGCCGCCTCAGCGGTCGCGCCGATAGTGGCAAGCCGCCTAAGATTGACATCCTCCTCAACACCGCGCCAAAGGATTTTCTCGGCGAGGAGACCGTGCGCGACGATATGGGCAACCTCTCAACGGCGCAGAATATAATCGCCACCAATTTTGACACGGCGGCGAGCCTTACGCGCCTTCTCGACCTTGCGCCCGGCGCGTCCAAGGAAAAGACTGTGATGCACGAGATTTTGGACGGCGTGATGTTCCCCGAGCGCACCGACCGTCAGAATATCATTGAGGCTGTCTTCAACGAGTTTAATGTGGTGATAGAGACCGACACCGAACCGATGGTGCGCCCCTATCAACTCTACATCTACACGCAAAACCGCACCAAGAGTCTCGGCTACATCGACTTCCGTAGTCGCTC
The DNA here is from genome assembly GCA_002393195.1 of Bacteroidales bacterium UBA3824. Lineage (GTDB taxonomy): Bacteria > Bacteroidota > Bacteroidia > Bacteroidales > UBA3824 > UBA3824. The sequence continues at coordinate 4,156 of DGIK01000207.1, forward strand.
CCTCAATATGCCTGAGATGCAGTACGATAAGCCGTTGGCGGAAAAGATACAGTCGTATATTTTTGATATTATTAATGACAATACCGACGACCCGTTGACATTCCTCGCCTCGATGGAAAACGAATCGCCCGCCGAGGAAAACGACGGCATCCAAACCGCCCTTGACGCCATTATGGAAGGCAAGAAAACGCAGGTGGTCATTCCTTTTTATAACAACACTTTTGCCGATGCCGCCAACTTGCTCAATCAAAACCTCGGCACATCTGTCAAGGCACTTGATTTGCTGCATTGTTACGGCAAGACCGACAATTACAACGACTTTGAGAAACTCATTGCCGCCGAGACTGACGCACGTCCGCGCACCCTTGAAGACCGCCGCAAATTGGAGTTTAGAAACCTCTACGCCAAGATGCGCAACGGCAAGGACACATTGCTCGCGGTGTCGAGATTGAAGGAGATAGACATCATCGACGATTACCTCGTCAATCGCGCCACGGGTACTGTTACCGTTAATTTGACAAAGCACAACAAGGATTTCTATCGTATGAAACTCCTGCCCATCTTGCAGCGAAACCTCACCAAAGAGCGTATGCTTGCCTATATGACGGGCATCGAGGAGGAGAAATACCTTGTGATGGAAAAATATACCGACGTCCTCATCGACTTTTTCTACTCGGAGATTTATCCGTTGTACGAGAGGTCGGCTATGGAATCGAGCAAGTTTTTCAAGGCGGTTCTCGACCGTCAGAAAAACGATACAATCACCAAACAGAGTGTGGTAAGCAATTTGCAGAATTATTTCACGTCGCGTTACAAATGCAGTTTTGTGTTTGGCGAGGCGATGGCTACCAACACGGCGGGCGTTGACAAGATTTTTGGGCTGATAGAGAATGCGGGCAGCAACATCAATTCGTTGATGAACCTCCAAGAGACCATCTCCCTCGAAACCCCCGAAAATCGCACCGCCGCCAACAAAATCATCTATGGCTACTGCCGCCTGTTTACCGACAAGACGCACGCTGCACAGTCGCGCTACGACGCATTTGCCAATATCAGCGACGGCCTCTCGGAGTACCGCCGTCAAAAGAGCGTCAAGGATTTTGTGGAGGATTTGGACGCCATCACCAACAAGATTGCGAGCGAAAACCTCGACCTCAAAGATGAGGCGGAGGAGATCCTGCCGTTGCAGATACACCACAATTGGCTGCGGTGGTTCAATAGTCAGGTGCTAAAAGTGCCGATGGACGTGCAGCAAAATTAATGTGAAACTTTTTTTGACTTCAAAGATATGAAAGAACTTATCAACAACGAACTTGTACAGTTGCAGAAGGACTTGGAGAACCTTCAGTCGGCAAGCAATATGATTTCGCAGGCGGGCAAGGCGTCGGACGCTGTGATCGCGGAGGCGAAGGGTATCCACGAGGATTTTGCCAAAAACCTCGACCGCCTCACGTCTCTATACACCGAGTTTCTCGAAGCCGCCAACAAACAGTCGGACCAAAACCAACAGCTCGTCGTGGAGCACGTACGCGGCACCATCACCTCGCAGACCTCGCTCCTCGACCGTTACAACGACCTCGTGGAGACCGCCAACAACAATGTCAAGGCGTTGTACGACAAGGCTGTGGCATCGCAGACGGAAAACATCGACCGCCTCGTGGAGGAAAGCACCAAAAAACTCGACGCGCAGAGCCAGCTCATCAAGAGCAACGCCGCCGCCGCCGCCCTCAACGTGGAGACCGTCAAGGATGCATATCTCAAACAATCCGCCGAGACCGACAAACTCCTGAGTTCGTACCTCGAACTCGCGCAATCGACCGCCGAACTCAAAGACAAAATCGAGAGCGTTGATTTCCCCTCGCGCCTCGACACCATCTCGCGCCAAATCCTCGAATACACCGAGCAGCAGAAGGCGTTGAATGAGACTTCCGCTAAGATATTGGAGGCCGTCAAGAGTGACAAAGTCCTCAAACAAGCGCAGAGCAACGAGAAGACGCTTTCGTCTATCAAGACGATAGCCACGTGCGTGTTGATATTTGTATTGCTCGGCGTCGCAGCAGTGGCGTATTTGATATTTAAGGGGATGCATTAGGAAGTTGGAATGTAGGCGGCATGTTGGAATGCAGGCGGCTCGCCTGCTTAATTGGCGGGCGAGCCGCCCGCACCCCAGCCGCTCTCTAACAATAAAAACTTTAATTGATTGATTATGAGCAAGGATTTATTAATTAATCTGAGAGATTATCTTTTAGGAACATTATCTGAGGAGGATGTGTTGTGGCTTAGTAGGTCGCTCACCCAAGGAAAAAGGTTAGAGTCTGATGACGACGACGGTTTTTCTTTGGACAATATGCCTTTTACGCAATACAAAAGCAAGCGTGAAATGATAGAAGAAGGTGAGAGTCAGATAGCATCAGGTAGATGCGGCACTACCGAAGACCTTTTAAGAATGTGCGAGGAACGTTTGATGTCAGTTGCAGTATGAATATAATTTGGTCAGAACAGGCTATGGAGGCTATCGCAGATACTACCGAATAAGATTCTCTTTGGTTATACAAACTTGAAGATAATTGGTATATCTATTCTCCGTATAACAATTCCTTATCCAAAAAACACATACGCCACGGCGATGCTTGCCAATATTCCGGCAAATTCGGCTATTAAGCCTGCCGATATGGCGTAGCGCGTATTTTTGATGCCGACGGAGCCAAAATAGAGTGCAATTATATAGAATGTGGTGTCGGCTGCGCCTTGCATTGTGCAACTCAGGCGACCGGCGAATGAATCCACGCCGCAACTTTTCATACAGTCAATCATCATACCACGTGCGCCCGAGCCGCTGAGGGGTTTCATCAGGGCTGTTGGAATGGATGGAATGAAATCGGTGTTGCAGCCCAATGCGGCAAACATCGCCGATAGTCCGTCGGTCAAGAATGTCAACGCGCCCGACGCCCTGAATACGCCGATTGCAACAAGCATTGCCACCATATACGGAATTATCTTAATAGCCGTCGTAAAACCTTCCTTTGCGCCTTCTACGAATGATTCATAGACATTTACCTTCTTCATCATTGCCATCACGATGAACGATACTATCACTCCAAAAATGATGAAATTGGCGGCGACGGAACTTATGCGCGAAATCGTTTCTTGGTCCATCTGCGCAAACTGCCATACCAACAGCCCTTCCAACGCGAGAAATCCCAACAAATAAGCCATTATCACCTTGTCAAACAGTTTGATACGTTGCCAAAGACACACGGCGATAAGTCCGGCTACTGTGCTTGCGCTCGTTGCCAAAAGTATTGGGATGAAAATGTCGGACGGGTCTGCCGCACCGAGTTGAAGTCGGTACATCATTATCGTTACGGGCAAGATTGTAAGGCCTGACGCGTTGAGCGTCAAAAACATAATCTGTGCGTTGGAGGCGGTGTCCTTTTTGGGGTTGAGTTCCTGCATTTGGTTCATAGCCTTCAATCCGAGGGGCGTGGCGGCGTTGTCGAGACCGAGCATATTGGCACTGAAATTCATCACGATGCTGCCCATCGCTGGATGGTCTTTGGGAATTTCGGGAAACAATCGGCGGAAAAACGGGCCAAAAAGCCGCGCCATCACGTTTGTCATACCGCCCTGTTCGCCCACTTTCATCAAGCCCGACCACAGCGACAATACGCCCGTCAAGCCCAACGATATTTCAAAAGCCGTCTTGCTCGAATCGAAGGTGGCATTTACCATCTGCGGGAATATGTCGCCGTTGCCGCCCACAATCCATTGGTACAGCGCGGCGAGAAATCCCAGCACAAAGAATGAAATCCAAATGTAATTCAGTACCATACAACGATAATTTTGGTTTTGCAAACGCCTACGGCGTTTTTTTATAAACAAAAATTAAAACGAATTATAACGAATTTTAGCGAATTAATTATTTATAAATTCGTTTTAATTCGTTATAATTCGTTTAATTTACGTTCCAAAAATCACGCCGCCGTAGGCGGTGTGTATGTGAAAATTAATGTTTTCCACGAAGTTCCACGCGGCGGATTTTGCCGGAGATGGTCTTGGGCAGTTCGGCGACAAACTCGACTACACGCGGATATTTGTAGGGCGCGGTCTCGTGCTTGACGTGGGTCTGAATGTCTTTAATCAACTCCTCCGACGGCTCGTAACCCTTGGCGAGTACGATTGTAGCCTTGATTGCAAAGCCGCGTACAGGGTCGGGAACGCCAGTTACAGCACATTCTACTACTGCGGGGTGCGTCATACAAGCATTCTCCACTTCAAACGGGCTGATGCGGTAGCCGCTACTCTTGAATACGTCGTCGATTCTGCCCACAAACCAATAGTAGCCGTCCTCGTCGCGGTAGGCTACATCGCCGGTGTGATAGATTGTGCCATTGTCGGTAACTACTTGCGTGTACAATTCGGGGTCGCGGAAGTATTCGGCAAACAATCCGAGCGGGCGGTGCTTGTCTAAGCGGATTACAATCTCGCCGTGTTCGCCCACTGGCACCGACTTGCCGTTTTCGTCGATGATGTCGATGTCGTAATCGGGATTAGGAACGCCCATTGAGCCCGGCTTGGGATTCATCCACGGGAATGTGGCGAGCGAAAGTGTGGTTTCCGTCTGTCCGAAGCCTTCGTAGATGTTTAGGCCTGTGATTTCCTTCATCGTGTTGAATACCGACTTGTTCAACGCCTCGCCCGCCGTGGTGATGTGGCGGAGGTTGGAGAGGTCGTAGTTGTGGAGGTCTTCCTTGATGAGGAAACGGTAGATGGTGGGCGGCGCACAGAAGGTAGTTACCTTGTGCTTAATCATCATATCGAGGAGGTCGTGGGGTGTGAATTTTTCGTGGTCATACACGAATACGCACGCGCCCACAATCCATTGTCCGTACAATTTGCCCCAGACAGCCTTGCCCCAGCCGGTGTCTGCGATGGTGAAGTGCAGGCCGCCGTCGCCGATGACGTTGTGCCAGAGCTTGGCGGTGATGGTGTG
>DGIK01000217.1 GCA_002393195.1 Bacteroidales bacterium UBA3824
CCGACCGCCGGGGCATCGGCGGACAGACTTACACCGAGGAATCCACATTCAACGACCACGACATCCTTCTCGACAACGGCGACCGCATCTACATGACCACCGACGGCATCAAGGATCAAAACAACATCATGCGCAAGCGTTTTGGCACCAGCCGCCTCAAAATGATGATTGCAATGACATACACCGAGCGCATCCAAGACCAAAAAATGTTTGTGGACACGCTCCTCAACAACTGGGAAGGACTCGAAGAACAGCGCGACGACATCTCTCTGTGGGGCTTTGAACTCAACGACAAAACCTGCCATTCATAGCCTCCGCCATGAAAAAAACGTTGATAATAATCGTCATATCTGTAATTGCAATTTTCAGCGCATTGCCATTCTTGTGCCACAAGGCAGAATACAAACGGGACGACTATATTGGCGTGTATTATTATGACCTCGTGATGCGACAAGACCACTTCCCCGACTTCATCATCCTCTATCAAGACAGCACATATTTTCACCAGGCAAGCAACGGACATTATGCTCGGGGCAAATGGAGATACGTCAAATACAAAGATAATACGGAAGCAATTTATTTTGACGAACCAATCCGATGCTCAAAAGAATGTAAAGCAAGTTATTCATCAACGCTCCATTGCTCGCCCGACAAATTGAGTTTTGAAATAGACTTGGACGTCGATTACTACCGCATAGACAGCGTACAAGCCCGGCGGATGGGAATCACTCCCCAAAACGTCATTTGGGACATGGGCACACGTGAAGACAACATTTTCACACGGATGTATGATTGTTCCATGTGCTGCGCCAACATCGGATTCTATTTTCTGAGAATCATTATGTTTGCCATCACCGCAAAATCGTCCGAATAATTATGAATTATGCTTATTTAAACCCCATCACTTTTGCCGGCTGCATAAGTCCGATTGCAAGGCTGGGCAGGGTCATCATTATTGTCATTAATACCAACGTACCCAAATCCACCGCCGCAAAGTGCCAAATATTCAATACGCACGGCACATGATCTACGTAATAAGATTCGGCGTCGAGGGCGATGATACCAGTAAAATGCTGCAAGGCAATCAGCGCAAACGCTATCAAATTGCCGATTATAAGACCTTTCATCAAAATATAAAGACTTTGCAGGATAAACACCTTACGTATCTGCCAGTTGCGTGCGCCGATGGCTTTCATAAGACCAATCATCGATGCTTTTTCAAAGATGATAATCAGCAATGCCGTACTCATATTAACAAACGCAACAAAAACCATTATGGCTATAATTACCCAAACGTTCATCTCCGTAAGTGTAATCCAGTCAAAGAGTTGACGATTGTTTTCCTTGACATTGCTCACACGCAACATCGAACCATCTTCGGCAATGCGGTACCCTGCCACGCCGCGCACAACCTCGGTCATCACATCGAGGTCGTCGATGTCGTCCACCATCACCTCAAACCCTGTGATTTGATGTTCGTTCCAGCCGTTGAGCTTTTGGATGCCACCAATGTCAACCATTGCAAACATCTTGTCGCAATCCTCCAAACCGGTTGAATATATGCCGACAATAGTATATTTGCGCATCCTTGGCGGGTCTTGGATGAAATACGCCACCACGCTGCCGCCAACTTCGAGGTTAAGCACGTCAGCCATTTTTTTGGAGACCACAATGCGGTTGCCGTTCACAGTATCGGGTGCATTGAGGGCATGACCTTCAATCATATTATTATCAAAAAAACTCCAATCGTACTCCTCGCCAATACCTTTGAGCATCACGCCCATAATGTCGGAGCCGGATTTGAAGATGCAGGGTTTCAACGCGTAACGCTGAATGTGCCTGATGCCGTCCTCATCTACAATCGACGGATAAAAATCTTGCTGCGAATCTATGGGCAACGATTCGAGGTTGGCAGCACTCTCGCGGTTGATGATGTTGATGCACGAGCCAAAGCCCACAACCTTGTTCATGATTTCGTTGCGGAAACCAACAATCACCGATATTGCAACTATCATCACGCACACCGACAACGCGACGGCAGCCACTGCAATCCTGACCACCGACGACGCCACACCTTTATTATTATCCTTGCCGCGCACAAGCCGCGACGCCATAAACAACTCTAATTTCATCTTGCAACATTAATTATCGTGCAGCCGCCTTACGGCGACTGTTTTTAAACATAAATTTAAACGAATTTAAATGAATTAAAACTACTTAGATAAAGTAATTCGTTTTAATTCGCTATAATTCGTTTTAATTTTCGTTCAAAAAAATCGAACGCCACAAGGCGTTCCTCCGTTTTGCGCTGCAAAGTTAAAAAAAAGATAACGTCAAACCTACATTAAAGCAAAGTAAAATAATTAATTTTGCGCCCAAATTACAAAAAAAGAAATCATGTATAATCTTCTTAAAGGTAAAAAAGGAATCATTTTCGGTGCGTTGGACGAAAAATCCATCGCCTGGCACATAGCAGAACGCTGCCACGAAGAGGGCGCAGAGTTCATTCTCAGCAACACTCCGGCGGCATTGAGGTTTGGCACGTTGAAACAATTGGCAGAAAAAACCGGCTCCGAAATCGTGGAAGCCGACGCCACCAACCTCGACGACTTGAAGGCTGTATTCACCCGCGCAATGGAAAAATTTGGCGGTCAGATCGACTTTGTGCTCCACGCTATCGGCATGTCGCTCAACGTCAGGAAAAACCGCAGCTACGACGATGTAGATTACAATTTCTACACCAAGACAATGGACATTTCGGCGTTCTCGTTCCACAAGATGTTGCAGACCGCCTACAAACTCGACGCCATCAAGGAATGGGGTTCGGTAGTTGCATTGAGCTACGTAGCTGGTCAGAGAACTTTTTACCGTTACAACGACATGGCAGACGCGAAGGCACTCTTGGAATCCATCGCCCGCAGCTTTGGCTACATCTACGGACGCGACAAGAAGGTGCGCGTAAATACCATTTCGCAGTCGCCCACAATGACCACGGCTGGTTCGGGCGTCAAGGGCATCGACAATTTGATGGACTATTCTGACCGTATGTCGCCCCTCGGCAACGCCACCGCCGAAGATTGCGCCAATTACTGCGTGACGCTCTTCTCCGACCTCACCAAGAAAATCACTATGCAAAACCTCTACAACGACGGCGGATTCTCGTCGATGGGCATGTCGCAAAAGGCAATGCACGTGTATAACGCATCATTGGAAAAAATTATTGATTAACCCAATAGGGACGCCGCACGCGACGTCCCTACATACCCAATATGAATCTAATTACGATACTTGGACCCACGGCAGGCGGCAAGACATCTTTTGCCGCGCACCTCGCCCACGCACTCGGCACGGATGTCATCAGTGCCGATTCGCGCCAGGTATATCGTGGCATGGACATCGGATCTGGCAAGGATGTTGACGACTACATTGTAGATGGCACACCTGTAAAATGCCATCTCATCGACATCCTCAATGCCGGCGAAAAATACAATGTATTCAGGTATCAACGAGATTTTTTTGATGTTTATAATCAGATTCGCGCCGCCGGACGTACTCCTATAATGTGCGGCGGCACGGGTCTTTATATTGAGGCGGTCATCAGGAATTATCAACTAATAGACGTACCCGCCAACCCCGAACTCCGCGCCCGGCTCGAACATTATTCATTGGAGGAACTCAAGGAAATGCTCGCTTCAATGAAAACCCTCCACAACACCACCGACACCGACACTAAAAAACGCGCCATCCGTGGCATCGAAATCGAAACTTTCATCAAGGAGAATCCCAAAGTAGTACCCTCCTACCCCAAAATAGAACCTCTTATATTTGGTGTAAAAAATCCGCGCCCCATCGAGCGCGAAAAAATCCGCATCCGCCTCGAAGAACGTCTCGACAACGGCATGGTGGACGAAATGCGCTCCCTCATCGCATCGGGCGTCAACCCCGACGACCTTATATATTACGGTCTCGAATACAAATACGTAACCCTCTACGCCATCGGCAAGATGAATTACGACGAGATGAAGGAGCAACTATACATCGCAATCTGCCAATTTGCCAAACGCCAAATGACCTGGTACCGCCGCATGGAGCGCATGGGCGTACACATCAATTGGATCGACGGTCAACTGCCAATGGAGAAGAAGGTGAGGTTTGCGATGGGGATGATTGGCAAGGCATAGAATACTCGCATCCGCAATACAATTGATTATAAAAACCATTCTCCTTCAACAGTTCGTTTCTGCGCTGCTGCAAGCCGCCCTTGCGCCAGTTTTTTGCCCAATACGACACCTTATTATTTATAGAGCCGACGGCATATTCGCCCGCCTCGTCTATCTGCGCAAGACTTTTCCAACGCGACGAGGATAGAGAGCTTGCAATAGTATCGCAACCAATCTTGGCGGCGGCTTCGGCGGTGGCTTTCAGTCGCATCTTGAAACACAAGAGGCAACGGCTGCCACGTTCCGGCTCATTCTCGTACCCTTGTACGGCGGCGAGCCATTCGTCGTGGTTGTAATCGCCCTCTATCAAATCGATGTCGAGTTTGGCGGCATACTTTACAATCTCGTCGCGCCGCTTTTGATACTCGTCAAGCGGGTAGATGTTGGGATTATAATAAAAAATCGTTGGCTTGATACCTTGATTGCCAAGCGATTCCAAAATCGGCGCACTGCACGGCGCACAACATGCGTGTAGCATTAGGTTCATAATTGTTACGGTTTTTGTTTGTAGAGACGCAAAATATTGCGTCTCTACATATATTGATAGACGCAAAATATTGCGTCTCTACAATTTTTTTGCAAAAATATATATTTTTGTTGAAAATCGGCACAAGAATTGAAATAGAATTAAGCGTAAAGTTAAATAGTTAGGTTAGGTTGGTTAATTTTGGCGCGGGGGCGTAATTTTTACGTTGCCGCGCTTTTTTTATTGTCGATTGGCAAGATTTTTTATAACTTCGCACCGAAAATAAGCAATCAATCATTTGCAATGAACAAGATACTCAAATACGCCGCAATATTGGCGGCAATAGCATTGTGGACGGGCTGCGCGCTCGTAGGCCGTTCCAAATCGGACAACGACAACGACGGTCATGGCTCCGTCATCAGCAACGGCTCTCAGCAACTCGCCCTCATGTACAACCCGTACAGCACGACGATTCACCCCAAGGTGTTTGCCAAAAAGCACAACCTCGAGGACATCGAGCTTTACGTCATCATCAACGACGGCGAGCTGTTGTTTTCCAAAGCAAACGCCCAAAAGAGCAACACCGCCATGATTAAGATTTTCTACAAGGTGATGGAAAGTTACGAAAAGACAGCCCTTATCGACAGCTGTACGCGCACCGTCAATTTCACCAAGGAAGCGTCGCCCAAGACATACGCCATCAAATTGAAATTGAAGCCGCAGGAACTCAAAAAATTTGTAATCCAGACCACAGTAACCGACCTCCTGCGCGGCAAGATGAGCATACATTTCACAGAAATCGACAAGACAGACCCATTCAGCGAAGACAATTACATGTTTACTCAGATAAAAAACATGCAGCCACTCGCCGAACACTATATCAAAAAAGGCGACGCCGTGCGCGTGGACTACCTCTGCACCTCCAAGCACCCGACGCTTATGTCAGGCAGCAAGCCTCACGAGCTCACAATACCACTCTCACCGTATTCGAGCGACCCGGCAGTGGAGGACACCACACTTTTTTATAATACAACCGAAAAAAACGCAAGCTACATCCTGCGCGGCGACACGGTGCAGCTCTACGCATCGACAGCCGACACCAATTACAACAGGAATTACGTCCTGCCATGCTTCGACGGCGACTTCCCAAACATCGACACGCCTGAGGAGATGATGTTGCCCCTCGCCTATCTCACCACGCCCGAAGAATACGCCAACCTCCGCAGCGCCACCGCAAAAAAACTCGCAGTAGATGATTTCTGGTACTCCTGCACCCACGACATACGCAAGGGCAAGGAACTTATAAAGGTCTATTACACACGCGCCATCATCAGCAACATACTCTTCACCGACTACCGCAAGGGCATGCTCACCGACCGTGGCATGGTGTACATAGTATTGGGACCGCCCAAGATGCTGGCAATCACAAGCACATCGGAGGTATGGAGCTATTACGACACCAAGAGCGGACAGAAGGTGAAGTTTGTATTCCGCCGCACCCGCACCAAACTCTCCGGCGAAAAATATGTACTCCGTCGCAGCACCGAATTTAAGACCGTATGGGACAGGGCGGTAGGCAGTTGGCGCAAGGGTAGCATATTCACATTCTAATATTAAAGAAAATTAACATTAAAAACGTCGAAAAAATTGCCCAATTAATTTTTTTGAAGTAAATTTGCGTTGCACAAAATGGATAAAAAATTCACAATAAAATAATTAATAACATAATGAGCAAATTAGATTTGACAAAGTATGGCATCACAGGTTCTACCGTGATTGCTCACAACCCCTCTTACGAGACTCTTTTCGCTGAGGAGACAAAGGCAGGTCTGACCGGTTATGACAAGGGTCAGAACACCGAGCTGAACGCTGTAAACGTGATGACTGGCATCTACACCGGTCGCTCGCCTAAAGACAAGTTCATTGTGATGGACGAGAACTCAAAGGACACCGTATGGTGGACCAGCGAGGGATACAAGAACGACAACCACCCTGCCTCGAAAGAGACCTGGGAGGCCGTGAAGGAACTTGCCAAGAAAGAGTTGTCGAACAAGAAGCTCTACGTGGTAGACGGTTTCTGTGGCACACACAAAGACACCCGCATGAAGGTGCGCTTCATCATGGAGGTGGCATGGC
>DGIK01000216.1 GCA_002393195.1 Bacteroidales bacterium UBA3824
TATTCCCGAGTTCCGTCTGCCCAAGAAAATCGTTGACGCCGAAATCAACAACCTCACCAAGATGGGCGTTAAGTTTGTGGCTAACACCATCATTGGCCGCACCATCACTCTCGAAACTTTGAGGGAGCGCGGTTTTAAGGCGTTCTTCATTGCTGCCGGCGCAGGTCTGCCGAGGTTTATGAACATTCCGGGCGAAAACTCCAACGGCATTTTCTCGTCCAACGAGTACCTCACTCGCGTAAACCTGATGCACGCCGCTGATCCTGAGTACGATACGCCCGTCCTGAAAGGCAAAAACATCATCGTTGTTGGTGGTGGCAACACCGCAATGGACTCAGTACGTACCGCAAAGCGTCTCGGTGCAGAACACGCTATGATTGTCTATCGCCGCAGCGAGAGCGAAATGCCCGCCCGTCTCGAAGAGGTTCACCACGCAAAACAGGAAGGAGTTGAGTTTATGACGCTTAACAATCCTGTAGAGTACATCGCCGATGAGAAGGGGCGCGTAAAGCAAGCCAAGATTCAGAAGATGGAACTCGGCGAGCCTGACGCTTCGGGTCGTCGCAGCCCCGTGCCCGTAGAAGGCAGCGAATATCTCGTTGACTGTGATGGCGTTGTGGTTGCAGTGGGCGTTTCTCCCAACCCAATCATCACGTCGGCTGTAGAAGGTCTCAATGTTGACCCAAAACGCCGCACAATCATCGTCAACCCCGAAAACAACCAATCCAACATCCCCGACATCTTCGCGGGCGGCGACATCGTTCGCGGTGGCGCAACCGTAATCCTCGCAATGGGCGATGGCCGCAAAGCCGCCGCCGGCGCACACGAATGGTTGCAATCGCAATCGAAGTAAACAGATAAACAGTATTTTAAGCAACATCTACCGAAAGGTAGGTGTTGTTTTTTCATATAAACTATGATTAAGGCTTTATTTTTTGATATTGATGGGACGTTGGTGAGTTTTGAGACGCATTTGATACCTGATAGTACGGTGGAGGCGTTGAAGATTGCCAAGGAAAATGGCGTTAAAATTTTTATTTCTACGGGGCGACCGAAGGCGTTTTTGACGTCCAATCTTGACGTTATCCGCCCGTTGATTGACGGCTACATCACCAACAATGGCGCATTGGTGGATGTGGGCGGCGTGCCTGTCGTGAAACATCACATTAGCAAATCCGACGTCAATAAACTCCTCGACGACGCACGCAAATATGACTATCCGACGATTTTGATGAGTACGGACGATTTTTCTGTTTTCAACCATAAACCCGTGGTTGAAAAAGTGTTTAATGTAGGGCTGCATATCCCAGTGGATGTCAATAGGATACCTATCGACGAAATTTTGGAACAGGACATTATGCAGATAACGTCGTTTTTTGATGTTGCACACGAAAAAATTTTGATGCCTACGGTTGAAACTTGCGTCGCGGGACGGTGGTCGCCGGAATTTGTTGACATCACTTCCATCCATGCCGACAAGGGCAAGGGACTCGAAGCCGTTGCCAATTATCTCGGCATACAAATCGCTGATACAATGTCATTTGGCGACGGTGGCAACGACATTCCCATCATCCAAAAAGCCGGCATCGGCGTCGCAATGGGCAACTCAATGCCTGGCGTCCAGCATCACGCGGATTATGTAACGACGTCCGTGGATGATGACGGAATCGCAAACGCGCTGCGGCATTTCAATGTAATTTAAACATGTCGTCGTCTTGCGGCGACATGTTTTTTTGAACGAAAATTAAAATGAATTTCAATGAATTAAAACGAATTTTTATTAGAGATAATTCGTTTTAATTCGTTATAATTCGCTTAAATTTATGTTGAAAATCGCCACCGAAGGTGGCACAAATTGATGTGAAAAATGATTATAAAGTTAGACGAATTTGACAAAAAACGCTTGGAGATTCTTAACGACACGATGCTCAATAATGGCGAGGCGATGGATCTTTTGGCGAATTATGTTACTAAAAATGAGCGGCTTATACGTCCCGATATGTTGCAAAAGATAGTCGGCGGCTATGATATGGAGCCGTCGCTGGCGTATGCAATGTTGGTGGCGTCGGCTTGCGGTATGGAAATCAACGAAAATGATGCCCACAAACAGTTTTTTGACGATTATATTATGCGGAGTATCAAGAAGTTGGACGCTAATGACTTCGCTGGCGACCCATATTTGCGCACCATTAAATTTCCACAAAAAACTCTTGGCGATTGGGAATTGAAAATGTTGAGTTATGCGCCGTGTGAAGCGTTTGTGTTCGATGAACCCGTGCAAACGTCTGATTTTAAGGAGATTCCGCAGATTGGATTTTTTGAGGAAGAGTTTAGTTTTCCAGCGGTTTTGCAGGAAGGGCGCGAATGGATGGCGGTGAAACCGAGCGAAATCCTCACGATGCAGCCCCATATCGAAAACGCGCACGGCAATGTCCTCGCGTTTGGTTTGGGATTGGGATATTTTGCGTTTATGGCATCGGGCAAGAAGTCGGTGAAATCCGTTACAATCGTTGAAAAAGACCCAAAAATCATCGAACTTTTCAATTCGGATTTGTTGCCGCAATTTCCTAACGCCCAGAAAATAAAGGTTGTAGAAGCCGATGCGTTTGAATATGCCGAGAGTTTGTCAGCCGAGAGCAACGAATACGACTACATCTTCACAGACATTTGGCACGACACCGCCGACGGTTTGGCAATGTACCTGAAAATGAGACGTTTGCTCTCAAAAATCCCAAATTGCGAATTTGGATATTGGATAGAGCGGTCGTTGCTTTCGCGATTGCGTTACACAGTTTTTGCACAACTTTACAGGCTCGCCAAAACCTCTGTAAACAAGCAAGTTGCGGACGACGAATTAGTTATCGAAACGTTTCAGGATTTCCTTAAACAAATCAGCGACAACGGGCTGCGGGAAATTGCGGGGCGCAAGTCCTAAATCTTTTTCAACAGCATTGCCATCGCCTCCAACGCGTCAAAACATGATGCCTTGTAGTCGGTAAGTGCGTTGTACACACCGTCTTCCGAGAGTACGCCGCGCTTGATTTCGGCGGGGATTTTGCCGTTTTGGTCGTCGTCGAAATCCTTGCGCCAAAGTTTGCTGTTGTAATATTCATCGAGCGCAACGTAAGCATCCTGCGCATTTTTGAAAGTCTCCAACGCGCTGATTAACTGTTTATTGGCGGCAATCAAAGTGTCAAGATGCGCCTCCATCTGATTAATTCTGTCTGTTTGTTTTCCCATTGTAGAAAAATTTTTGATACGTTTAATTCCGTCGCAAAAATACGGATAATTTTGGGATGGTGCAAAATTTTTTTTGATTATGAAAAAAAGATTAGTTATTTTTGCCTTTGTGGAATTATTATACATTCAATTATGCCATCAAAAAAACTTTACATAATTTCGGGTTGCAATGGTGCCGGAAAGACGACGGCATCTGTTACAATTTTGCCAGAAATTTTGGACTGCAAGGAGTTTGTGAATGCCGACGAAATTGCGAGGGGGCTTTCTCCGTTCAACCCTGAAAGCGTTGCTATTCAGGCAGGTAGGTTGATGCTTGAACGTATTGAATATCTCCTCGACCAAGACGAAAGTTTTGCGATTGAAACTACGCTTTCAACCAAAAGTTATCAAAAACTTGTGGCGAAAGCGCACGAAAAAGGATTTTATGTGCAACTTTTGTATTTTTGGTTGCCGTCGCCCGAATTTGCCGCCGCACGTGTTGCGCAACGCGTGAAGGAAGGCGGTCATAATATTCCTAACGACGTGATTTTCAGACGGTATTTTGCCGGTATCAAAAATCTTTTTGAGATTTATATGCCGATAGTTGATTATTGGATGATAATTGACAATGCAGAAAATCCTCGAAAAATTATCGCCAAAAAGAACGGTGACGATGTTACAATTTATATCCCATCAATCTTTAAAACAATCAAAAATTATGAATAATCAAGAAGAAGAATTATTAAAAAAGGCTTTGGAAATTGCCGAATATAAAACGCTGAAACAGAAGGCGATGCTTAACCAAACTGTTGTGCAGAGCGACGAGAATGGCAACATAATATATATTCCGGCGCGGGAGGTTTTTACAAAACTTTATAACGAACCCGTGCCGGAATTTTAGGGGATTTTGTACGTTTATTTGATGTACTTAACCTTGCTTTCGTCCCTCGGTTTGGCGTCGGGGCTTTCGTCAGGATAGCCGATGGCAAGGATGTAAATCAGGTCGTAACCTTCTGAAAATCCGAGTTTGTCAAGGAAGAATTTTGCGTCGGCGTTGTCTTTGATGAACCTCACGGGACCGCCGAGGCAGCACGTGCCGAGACCCATCGACTGTGCGGCGAGCATCATATTTTCGCCCAAAAGTCCGCAATCAAGATTGCCGCCCTGTGCAGTTGCTACGCAAATGAGGTTTGGTGCGTTGCGGAACATATTTTTGAACGACGGATCTTTTTCTATAATGTCGGGGTTAGCCTTCTTATAAACCTCGTTCACTTGGTTGATAAGTTCCTGACTTTCAACGACGCGGATTTCCCACGGCTGTTTGTTGATGCCGCTCGGGGCGTTGATGCCGCATTTTACGATTGTGGCGAGTTTCTCGTGCTCCACAGGCGTGTCCTTGTACTTGCGGATGCTGCGACGTTCCATTATCGCTTTAATGACTTGGTTTTCTGTGGTTTGGCAACACTCGGAATTGGTGTCGCCTTTGTCGCCGCCGTTGCTGTTGCATTGGCTCAGCGAAAATACTACGGCCATCGCCGTAAGGATAAATAGAATTTTTTTCATAATTATGTGATGTTTTTGTTTCGGGTGTTTGACGGCGGAAAGTGGGGAAGGTTTAAAAAATTACGTGTTTTACTTATATTGCATTAATATTCAAAAAAAATGCGGTTTAATTAACGATTACTTAAAGAATAAAACGTATCTTTGCGGCATAATTCTGAAAACAAAAAATCATTACAAACAATATGTCAGAAAATTTAAAAATAGAGAATTTGGACAGTGTGGTAGTAAGGTTTTCGGGAGATTCGGGCGACGGTATGCAGCTCGCCGGCAATATCTTCTCAACGATTTCTGCCACAGTAGGTAACAGCATCAGCACCTTCCCCGACTATCCCGCCGA
>DGIK01000020.1 GCA_002393195.1 Bacteroidales bacterium UBA3824
CTCACCACCGGCGAGTACGACGAATGGGGCAACCCCAACGAGGAGCAATATTATAAGTATATGCTTTCTTATTCGCCATACGACAACGTGGAAGCAAAAGACTATCCCGCGATGCTTGTTACGACCGGACTCCATGATTCGCAGGTGCAATATTGGGAGCCCGCCAAGTGGGTGGCAAAACTCCGCGCCACCAAGACCGACAGCCGTCCGCTCTTCCTGCACACCAATATGAAGGCTGGGCACTCCGGCGATTCGGGCAGGTTTGGACACGTCAAGGAGACCGCGATGGACTATTCGTTCATCCTGTGGCTCGCAGGAATCAAGGAATAAACAAAGGTTCGAAAAATAATTTTAACAACGAATTTAACCGAATCACAACCTATGACAATTTGTTAAATTAGTTGTTGTAAAAAAAAATATATATCGTGCAGTTCGAAAAAGACATATCAAAGGAAGACCTCAACGGGTTGCCACTCAAAGCCTTCACCGGGCGCATCGATGTCATCGATTCGCCCGACAAGGTGGCGGCGTGCGTACAATACCTCTCTCGGCAGTCGGCTCTCGGATTCGACACCGAGACCAAGCCGTGTTTCAGTCGCGGCAGCAAAAACAAGGTCGCGCTCCTGCAACTCTCCACCGAGGAGCGGGCGTACCTCATTCGCACCTGCAAAATCGGACTTCCAAAATCGATTGCCGGCATACTCGCCAATCCAAACATCATAAAGACCGGCGTCGCCATCAACGACGACGTACACGGCCTCCAAAAGTGGACGCAATTTCAGCCCGCAGGCTTCGTAGAACTGTCAAATTACAGCACAAAATTTGGCATCGAGGCTTGCGGCTTGAAAAAACTCAGCGGCATCGTCCTCGGTTTCCGCATATCCAAGAGCCAGCAGGTAAGCAATTGGGAGGAGGATAAACTCAAAACCAGCCAGAAAGTATATGGCGCAACCGACGCTTGGGTCGGTCTCAAAATATATCAAAAACTCCGTCAAATAGAAAAGAATATGAACAACGCAATCCTCAAAAACATCGTCGCTAAGTACAAGGAACTTTACGGCGGCGAACCGCTACAACTCCGCGCCCCGGGGCGCATCAACCTCATCGGCGAACACACCGACTACAACGAAGGTTTTGTGTTGCCGTGCGCTGTAAGTCAGGCGATCTACTTCGCGATGGGCAAGCGCAACGACGGCAAGGTATGCCTCAATTCATACGACTTCAATTCGTATTGCGAATTTGATGTCAACCAAAAGAAAGCCCCCAAGGAGCAATGGGCGTCGTATTTGTACGGCATTACGCAAATCATTCAGCAAAAGGGATATAAGATAGGCGGTTTCAACTGCGTCTTTGGCGGCGACGTGCCTGTTGGCGCGGGCATGTCGAGTTCGGCGGCGTTGGAAAGCGGTATGTGCCTCGGCATATCCACGCTCTACAATCTCGACCTCGACAAGATGGAGATGGCTCGCATCGGTCAACAGTCTGAACACGAATATGTTGGCGTCAAGTGCGGCATTATGGACCAGTTTGCAAGCATTTTTGGCAAGGAAAACCAATGTGTGCGCCTCGACTGCCGCAGCCTTCAATACGAATACAGCAACCTCGTACTCGGCGACTACATTTTTGTACTCACCGACAGCAAGGTAAAGCACTCTCTCGCGTCGTCGGAATACAACACCCGCCGCGCCGAATGTGCCGCCGCCATCAGTGTAATCCAGAAAAAATCACCCTACGTGAAAACCCTCCGCGACGTTACCATCGATATGCTCGATGCCGTCAAAGACCAAATTACTCCAGTGGTCTATAACCGTTGCCGCTATGTAATCGAAGAGGACGACCGCGTCATCGAAGCCTGCAAGCAACTCAACGACAACAACCTCGAAGAATTTGGCAAACTTCTTTACGCAACCCACGACGGTCTCAGCAAACTTTACGAGGTAAGTTGCAAGGAATTGGATTTCCTCGTTGAGCAGACCAAGAAGATGGATTACGTTCTCGGTTCGAGGATAATGGGCGGCGGTTTTGGCGGCTGCACATTGTCGCTCATCAAGGCTGACAAACTCGAAGAATACAAGAGCATCATCGCCCCTGCCTACCGCGAAGCCTTCGGCATCGACTGCGCCTTCTACGCCGCCACCGCCGAAGATGGCACCGCTGTCATCTAATGGAGTGCGGGCGACTCGCCCGCTTTTTCAACATAAATTAAAACGAATTAGAACGAATTGAAACGAATTTATTCCCATAACATTCGCTTCGATTCGTTCTATTGCATTTAATATCCTGTTTGCGTCGTTGTTCCTCGGCGTAACGTTCTCGAATTAGCAACATTTTTTTAACAAAAATTACCGAAAATTTTTGTCATAATTACCGTCAATTTCCTTATCTTTGGATGAGAAAATTTTCGGCAATTGACGACTGAATTTCGGTAATTTTTGTTTTACATCCCGTCGCAGTAGGCGGCGGCTATTAACAATAAACATTATGAAAAACGCTTTTCACGCATACGACATCCGTGGAATCTACGGCAAAGATTTCACAAAGGAAGATGTCTATAAGATAGGATTTTTTGTGCCGAAATTGTTGGAGACCGACACCGTGGTAATCGGCAGGGACGGCAGGGTTTCATCGCCCGAAATCCGCGAAGCACTCATCAACGGCATCACCGATGCGGGCGCGGACGTCCACGACATCGGCCTTTCAACAACGCCGATGGTCTATTTTGCAACCGCCAACTACGGCTACAAGGCAGGCATACAAATCACCGCCTCCCACAACCCCAAGGAGTACAACGGCTTGAAAATTTCGCGCACAAACGCCCTGCCCGTAGGTCTCGACAGCGGTCTTGACAAACTCCTCGAAATGGCTACAACTCAGCCGATTACCTCCGCCGCTACCAAAGGTAAAGTCGAGGAAAAAGACATCACCGCCGACTACATCAAATTCCAACAAAAATACCTTTCGCCAGCCTTCAACGACCTGAAAATTGGCGTTGACATCTCCAACGGCGCGGCGGCTGTCATCGTGAAGAAAATCTGGGGCGAGGGCAGTGCGTTCAATTACATCAACGAAACCCTCGACGGCACTTTCCCGGCACATTCACCAAATCCGCTGATGCCCGAAAACACCGTTCAGATGCAGCAATTTGTCAAGGAAAACGGATTGGACGTTGGCGCGGTGTTCGACGGCGACGCCGACCGCATTGTATTCATCGACGACAAGGGTCGCCACATTCCGCCGGACTTGATAATCGCCGCAATGGGTGAGTATTTCTTCGCCGACGGCACAAAGCCCGACGGTCAGGTAATCGAAGACATCCGCACGTCAAAGGCAGTAGGGGAGTACCTGCAACGTTTTGGCGCAGAGATGTATATGTGGAAAGTGGGACGAGCCAACGCCGCGCCGCGCCTCCGCGAAATCAACGGCCTCTACGGCGGCGAATATGCCGGACACTATTATTTCCGTGATTTCTTCTACTCCGATTCGGGAATTATGGCGGGCAGCATTATGTTGAACGTTGTCGCAAAACTCAAAAAACAGGGTCGCCGTCTCTCCGACCTCATCGACGAAATCGCCAAATACCAAAATTCTGGCGAAATCAATTTCAAGTTGGAGGACAAGCGCGGCGCGATGGAGCGTGTGAAGAATCATTACGTCAACCAAGAAAAACCGGCGGCGTTCTACGACTTCGACGGCTACCGCATTGAGTACAAGGATTGGTGGCTTAACATCCGAATGTCAAACACAGAGCCTTATCTCCGCCTGCTCTGCGAGGCTACCACCAAGGAACTCCTCGACGAAAAAGTCGCCGAAATCACCAAACTGATTACAACGTAAATTCACGTTTGCGCCTACGGCGCGCACTTTTTTTTAACGAAAATTAAAACGAATTGTAGCGAATTAAAACGAATTACTATCCTTAAAAATTCGTTTTAATTTATTTAAATTCGTTTTAATTTTTGTTCAAAAAAGACAACGCCTACGGCGTTGTCCCCTAAACAAAAATTAAAAGAATGGTAAAGAATTAGAAGAATTGCTTATTATTTTCATTCTTTTTTAATTCTTTTAATTTTCGGATAATAATACGACAAGATATGAAAAAACTTCTGTTAATTCTCGTTACAATTATTGCCACTGCCGCCATTGCCGCCGCGCAAAACGACAACCACTCGCAGCGCGACGTCATATTCCTCAAAAGCGGCAGCACCGTCAAGGGTCAGGTCATCGACAAGAAGGACGATGGCAGCGTCCGCGTCAGGACTGGCGACGGACACGTGTACCATTTTGACGGCAAGGAAGTGCAGCGCATCGAGAAGGAAACTCCAAGAGCCAACAACAACCAACAACAGCAGCAAAACGACTATCAGCAGCAATCCGGCAACAACCGTAACCGCAACGGACGCGGCAACCGTCATAACCGCACCAACAATTACGAACACAACAACCCAGCAGCCCAAAACAAGACCGTAACCCAACAAAACCAATATCAGAGCCGTCAGAGCGAGCGTCGCAAAACCTTCAAAAACAAGCAGAAGGACAAACTGCCAACCACTTACGCCGAGGAAGGTTACAGATGGTTTGCGGAGGCGGGATTCCTGCCAGGCGTTACTTGCAGCGATGGTTACGACCAGGAATTTACGTCGAGAATGATGTTGGCAACTACACACGGCTACCAAATGAGCGCGCACACATTCTTGGGCGGCGGCATCGGGGCGCAATATTTTTTGCACAGGAAAGAAATAGCCGTAATGCCGTACTTTGATTTCAGGTACGATTTTTTTGCGGAACTCAATTCGCCATTCCTGAATGCGAGGGCGGGCGGCTACATTCACCAGGGCGCTTCGGGCGGTTTTTTCAACGCCTGTGTCGGCTACCATTTCAGCCGAGTGAGCCTCACCGCCGGATACGAAATTGCACCTTACAAATACCTCACAACCACCAACAAGACTTTCAGCGAGGAGTCTAAATATTACAGTTCGTTCATCTTCAAAATCTCGATTGATTGGGGTGGACGTTGAAATAAATTTTGCAGTAACAATTATTATCATTACATTTGCGCAAAACGAAAAAACATCACAATGAACAATAAATACAAACTCATAGAAAAACGCCACGTGGACGACGTAAATGGCGACGTCTTCCTCTTGGAACACATAAAGAGCGGCGCCAAAGTCCTCAAAATCGCCAACAACGACACCAACAAGACATTCTGCATCACTTTTAGGACGGAGCCGGACGACAATTCGGGCATACCGCACATACTTGAACACTCGGTATTGAACGGCAGCAAAAAATACCCCGTTAAAAGTCCGTTTGACCAACTCCTGAAAGGTTCGCTCTCCACATTCCTCAACGCTATGACCGGCGAGGAGATGACGATGTTTCCGGCGGCGAGCGTGAGCCATCAAGACTATTTCAACCTTATGGACGTGTATCTCGACGCTGTGTTCAACCCGTTGATATACAACGACAAGCGAATACTCCGACAGGAAGGTTGGCGCATAGAGGCTCACGATGTCAACGAGCCTTTCCGCTACACCGGCGTCGTATATAACGAGATGAAGGGCAATTACAGCGACCCGATGTGCGAGGCGTTCAGGGTAATCAACAGCACTCTGTTTCCCGACAATGGATACGGACGCGATTCGGGCGGTTATCCTCCTGAAATACCGACACTTACGCAAGAACATTTCGTGGATTATCACCGTCGTCATTATTGTCCCGAAAACGCCTACATCTTCCTCTACGGCGACGCCGATTTTGAGAAGGAACTCCAAGCGTTGGACGAGGGCTATCTCTCTAAATATGAAAAGAAAGGCTACGACTACACAATCCCGCTCCAAAAGCCTTTTGACAAGATGAAGGTTGTAGAATCGTATTATCCGGCTGGCGAGGATTCCGACCCCGACGGCAATACATACAACACGCTTTCTATCGTTACCTGTCCGCTCGTAGCACCATTTGAAGCGTCGGCGATAAGTCTGATATTCGACGTATTGGTCAACCGCGAATCTGGCGCAATCAAAAACGCGCTCATCGAATCGGGCATCTGCACATCCATCGAGTACAATATGACGCATACCGAGCAATGCGTTGTTACCATTATGGGTCTCGATTGCAAAAAAGGTATGCTCCAAAAATTTTACGACACTATCAACGGCGTACTTCACAAAACCGCCGAGCAGGGTCTCGACAAGGAGGGCGTGGAGGCTATGCTCAACCGCATCGAATTTATGCTCTGCGAGGGCAACGACGCCCAGCAGGGTCTCAAATTCAATTACCTTGTTGTAAATTCGTGGCTCCTTGGCGACAATCCCATCGACCAACTCGAACTTAAAAAGAATTTCGCCGATTTTAAGAGCAAAATCGCCAACGGATTTTTGGAGGAGATATTGCGCAAGTACCTGATTGACAATCCTCATTCGGTGCTTGCATCATTTGAGCCAAAACAAGGTCTCGAAGCCGAATCCGCCGCCAAAATCCAGCAGCAACTCGACGAATACAAGGCATCGCTCACCAAGGAGCAGGTGCAGGCCATCGTTGACGATGCCAAGGCTCTCGACGAGTACCAAAACACCCCCAACACGCCCGAAGAACTCAAATGCATTCCCTCATTAACCATCGCCGACCTCAATCCCAAGGCGGAAGACTATCCGATAATCAAGGACAATATCGACGGTACGGAAGTGCTTAGGTATGAGTACAATACCAACGGCATCATCTACACTCGCTTCATATTCGATATGTTTGCGCTGCCCGTAGAACTCGCGCAATACGGCTCGCTCCTCACCGACATCATCGGACTGATGCCAACGCGCAATTACACCTTTGGCGAACTCGACACCGCCATTAGGACTTACACCGGCAGTTGCGGATTGTATTATGATTATTATATGCGTCTCGACGGCAAACAGCGATTGCCTTTTGCCGAATACAAATTCCAAGGTCGCGCCTTGACGCGCAATTTCGACAAGTTGACCGACCTGATGATTGAGATGTGCAACAACACAATCCTCGACGACAAGGCGCGTCTCCGCGACGTGATTATGCGCAAGGCTGCGGAACTCTCGATGGAACTCAATTACGATGCGTTCCAATTTGCCCGCGACAAGATGCTCGCACAATACAACTGCGCCAACTACCTCTCCGAACTGCTCGGTGGCATCAGTTTTTATCAGTTTGTAACCGACCTGAGCCGCAATTTTGACCAAAAGGCGGATCTCATCGTCGAAAACCTCAAACGCGCGCACAGCCTGCTCGTAAGCCGCGACAACCTCAAATGTTTTGTGTATTGCCGTCCCGACGACTACCCGGTATTTGAGCGAAACGCCCGCCGATTCATCGCCGCAATTCCCGACCACAAGACAGTCCGCCAGGATTGGAACATCGCGATGCGCCCCTGCAACGAGGCGATAATCACGCCGTCAAAAGTACAATACGTATTCAAGGCGTGCGACCTGCTCAACGGACAATACCAATGGAACGGCGCGTATTACGTGCTCAATAAGATAATGTCGTCCGATTACCTGCAAACCAACGTCCGCGTCCGTGGCGGCGCATACGGCTGTTGGGGCGGCATCACGCCCGACGGAGTAATCTGTATGGCGTCGTACCGCGACCCAAACTGTCAAAACACCATCGACATCTACGACCGCACCGCCGAATACCTCCAAAAATTTGCCGAGGACGAGGAGGCGATGGTCAAGTACATCATCGGCACAATATCCTCCAAGGATTCGCCCGTGGCAACCTCCAACCGTGGCAACACCGCGCTCCAACGCTACCGTCAGGGATTCACATTCCAAGACATTCAGAAGGATCGCGACGAAATCCTTGCCACCACAGCCGCCCAAATCAGGCAGTTTGCGCCGTTGCTCGCCTCTCTCCGCGACAACGGCACAGTCTGCGTACTCGGCGGCGAGGAAAAGATAATGGAATCCAAGACAAAATTTGACAACATAATTAGATTGTAAGACTATGAAAAAATTTCTATTTTTAATAATCCCGATGCTCGCCGCCCTGCTCTTGGGCAGTTGTCGCGGCGACGAAGGTCCAATGGGACCAATGGGACCAGCGGGTCCGGCAGGTCTGGACGGTAAGGATGCCGAAGGCTTCAAATCGTGGGCATTGACATTCACCGTGGAGCAAAATGATTGGGAAGCCATTACTGACACAGACGAACCATATTTCAGATGTGTTTTTGAAAACGTCAATGAATTGGATAATAGCGTGTTAGGCAATAATGCCTTGTTGACGGTGTATCGTCTGCTCGACGACGACTACAACGCCACCCTCCCCATCACCAAACTACACAAGGAGACCAAAGACGATGGCGACGTCTTCTACACACAGCTAATCGACTATGAGTTTGCTCCGGGCGCAATCAGATTCTACGTCACCAACAGCGACTTCTATATGGATGACAAGCCCGAAACAATGGATTTCAAAGTGGTGGTGCATTACTATTAAACCGTTTTTCCCACCCATAACACCCAAGCCGCACGAAATGAATGAAGACATTTTGTGCGGCTTTTTTTATAAATTTTTCACATTAAACCATCCACCTCCACCAAAGTCAAAATTACAAACTAACAATTAAACAGAATTGACTATGAAGAAATTCCTCTCAATCCTCGTTGCGCTTGTGATTCTGACACTTACGGCGAGCGCACAATCAGACGGCAACCGTCATCCACGCCCGACACCGGAGCAAATCACAGACCGTATGGCGGAACAACTCAGCCTCACCGACGCGCAGAAGTCGCAAGTTTTGGCACTCAACACCGAATATCAGGACGTAATCGGCGCCCCCGGATTCGGACACGGCAGACCCGGCGGCCCCCACGGTCAACACAACAATCCCGACGGCGTATCCGGCGCATCCGACAATTCAAATGCAAACCATCATCAGCGTCCCGAGCTCACCGAGGAACAAAAGGCAAAATTTGAAGAAATGCGAGCCAAGCGCGACGAGTACAACACCAAACTCAAATCAATCCTCACCGCCGACCAATACGCCCAATACGAGGATTCCCAAAAACGCGGTCCCCACGGCAACAACGGCCACGGACACAATGGACAAAAAGGCAAGAAGGACAAGAAAAATTAAAAATTTGGCGGATGACAAAGAATAATGGAGAGAAAGGCGGCTGTACCGCCTTTCTCTCCATTATTCTTCGAATACGATATAAAAACATTTTTGTAGCATAAAAGTAGTTTTATCAAATAATTTTTTATCTTTGCATTTCAAATAATTATAAATGATTATGCAAAAACCGCTTGAAATACTCAGCAAAATATACGGCTACAATAGTTTCCGTCCGATGCAGGAAAGTGTTATCAATCAAATACTTTCGCGTAAGGATTCTCTTGTACTGATGCCTACCGGCGGTGGTAAATCCATTTGCTATCAAATTCCGGCAATTATTTTGGACGGATTGACGGTGGTGGTTTCGCCGCTTATTTCGTTGATGAAAGACCAAGTGGACGCATTAAAATCCAACGGCGTAACAGCCGAAGCTCTCAATAGCAATAATTCTGAAATAGAGAATAATAGGATAAAAAATGACTGTCAAAACGGCAACATAAAGATACTTTATGTTTCTCCCGAGCGATTGCAAAAGGAATTGCAATGGATGCAAACTAATATAAAAATATCACTTTTTGCAATCGACGAGGCGCATTGTATATCACAATGGGGACACGATTTCAGACCAGAATATACACAGTTGTCAAATTTACACGATTTATTTGCGGATGTAACAATTGCTGCATTTACCGCGACCGCCGACAGCCTGACACAAGAGGACATTGTTAAACAACTAAAACTTACTGATTATAAACTTTTTAAAAGTTCTTTTGACCGTCCAAATTTAAGTCTTGATGTCAAGTCTGGTTATAGTGAAAAAGAAAAAAACGCCGAAATCGTTTCGATAATTAGACGGCACGACAACGACTCTGGCATAATATATTGCCTATCGCGGAAAAATACAGAAAAAGTAGCGGAACTACTTAAAGCACAAGGAATTAACGCAGTTGCATATCACGCGGGGATGACAACAGAAACTCGCAATAAAGTTCAAGACGATTTTTCAAACGACCGTATAAATGTGATTTGCGCCACGATTGCATTTGGAATGGGAATTGACAAAAGCAATGTAAGGTTTATAATACATTTCAACATGCCCAAAAGCATCGAAAATTTTTATCAAGAAATTGGACGAGGCGGCAGGGACGGACTTCCGGCAGAAACAGTTTTGTTTTATAACATTCAGGACATCATTACTTTACGAAAATTTATTGATGACAGCGGTCAGAAGGAAATCAACCGTGAAAAACTAAATCGAATGCAGGAATATGCGGAGGCACAAGTTTGCAGGCGAAGAATTTTGCTGAATTATTTTGGTGAAAATAATGCTTGCAATTGTGGCAACTGCGATGTCTGCAACAACCCTCCAACGCTTTTTGACGGCACAATTATCGTTCAGAAAGCATTGTCAGCAATAAAAAGAACGGATGAAAAAATCGGTTTTACACTGACAATTGACATTTTGAAAGGCACTCATTCGCCTGATGTCCTCAAAAATGGCTATGAACAACTGAAAACATTTGGCGTAGGAGCCGATATGCCAGCAAAACAATGGTATGATTATCTATTGCAAATGCTCCAACTTGGCTACATTCAGATTGCATACGACGACTATAACCATTTGAAAATCAACTCATCGGGTTACGACATTCTTTTTGGCAAAAATACAGCGCAACTTGCCGTACCTGTCAAAAAAGAATACAAAGCGGTTGAAAATCAAAAGATTGCACCCGCCGACACATACAGCGACATTGATAAAAACTTGTTTGAAATACTTCGCAATTTGCGTAAAAATATTGCAACAGAAAACAATTGGCCTGCATACGTTGTCCTGCCCGACAAAACTCTATATGAACTTGCTATAAATAAGCCTGTTACGATAGAACAATTTGGCAATACATACGGAATCGGACAGCGAAAAAAAGAACAATTCGGACAGCGTTTTGTGAAAGCAATTGCCGATTATTTGCACGTTGAATTTAAAGATGAGCCAACGGAAAATCCATTTGACGAGTTTGTCAAAAAGGATGAAATGTCGTATATGGAACGTCAGAAACAACTTCATTCTCAAGCATATCAACCGTGGACAGAAGACGACGACAAAAAACTTTTGAAACTTTTTGAACGTGGATTCACAGTTGCAGAACTTGCTGATTTTTTTGAACGCGGCAGGGGCGCAATTACTTCACGTCTAAAAAAACTTAACATTTTTAACGAATAATACTTTATGCGCACCCTCGTTTTCATAGACCTTGAAGTGAATCCTGATACTAAGAAAGTTTTGGATTTTGGGGCAGTCGATGCCAACGGGGAAACTTTGCACACAACGCAAAAAGTTGATTTTGAACGGTTTATAAGCAACAGCGATTTTATTTGCGGACACAATATTTGTCATCACGATTCCAATTATTTCAACCGTCCCGATGGAACGCAACTTATTGATACGTTGTATCTTTCGCCGCTGATTTTTCCTGAAAAACCTTACCACAAACTGTTGAAGGACGACAAGATAATCACCGACGAACTCTCTAATCCGCTCAACGACTCCATCAAGGCTAAGGAATTGTTTTATGACGAGGTTAACACTTTTGCAACTCTCGATGAAAAATATAGGCAAATACTTGTAAATCTGTTGTTTGACAAACCCGAATTTAACGGTTTCTTCGTGTATGTGGGTGTCAAGCCAAAGGGCGACACAGTATCGATGATACAAGACTTTTTTTACAAAAGACTTTGCAAAAATTCACCTCTCGAAACGCTTGTCCACAATAATCCAGTGCCGCTTGCATACGCCCTCGCCATCATCACCACAGAAGACAAGACTTCGATAATTCCTCATTGGGTTCATCATCAATACCCTGTGGTAGAGAATGTTATGAGGATTATTAGAAATACGCCGTGCCATAATTGCGAATATTGCGAACAACTTTTGAACCCCAAAATACACCTGAAAAAAATCTTTGGTTTCGACAGTTTCCGCAAATACGAGGGCGAACCTTTGCAGGAAAACGCCGTAAATGCCGCCGTCGCCAACAAAAGTTTGCTTGCAATTTTCCCCACGGGCGGCGGCAAAAGCCTTACATTCCAACTCCCCGCGCTCATCGCCGGAGGGTCGGAACGTGCTCTTACTGTGGTAATTTCGCCGTTGCAGTCGCTGATGAAAGACCAAGTGGACAACCTCGAAAAACGTGGAATCGCCGAGGCTGTAACAATCAACGGACTTCTCAGCCCGCTCGAACGTCAAGAGGCGATTGAGCGTGTAGATTCGGGCGTGGCAACAATCCTATATATTTCGCCGGAGTCGCTGAGAAACAAGACGATAGACAAACTTTTGACATCGCGGCAGATTGCGAGGTTTGTGATTGACGAGGCGCATTGTTTCAGCGCGTGGGGACAGGATTTCAGGGTCGATTATCTTTATATCGGCGACTATATCAACGAGTTAGCGCAGAAAAAAGGCGTAGGAAAAATCCCCGTTTCGTGCTTCACCGCCACCGCGAAACAGAAGGTAATTTCCGACATTCGTGATTATTTCAAGGCAAAACTCGGCACGGATCTCGAAATTTTTGCAACGTCAGCATCGCGAACAAACCTTCGCTATCAAGTTTTATTCAAGGAGACCGAGGACGAAAAATATCTCGCTTTACGCGAATTGATTGAAGACCGCAACTGCCCCACAATCGTCTATGTATCCAGGACTAAGCGGACAACATCATTGGCGGACAAATTGACGAAAGATGGCATTTCGGCTCTGCCCTACAATGGCAAAATGGACTCGAAGGACAAACAGAAAAATCAAAACCGTTTTATCCGCGACGAGGTTCAAGTAATGGTGGCGACATCGGCTTTCGGTATGGGTGTTGACAAGTCAAATGTCAGATTAGTAATACATTACGACATTTCTGATTCTCTCGAAAACTACGTCCAAGAGGCGGGGCGTGCAGGTCGTGACCCAAATCTCGAAGCCGAATGTTATGTGCTTTACAACGACAACGACCTCGACAAGCATTTTGTCCTCAACAACCAAACAAAGGTGTCCTGCGCCGAAATCAATCAGATTTGGCGAGCGATAAAAAATCAAACAAAAAAACGCAAATCGTTCTGTTCGTCGGCATTGGAAATTGCACGCGCCGCCGGTTGGAACAATGAGGTAATGGACGTTGAAACTCGCGTTAAAACCGCATTACAGGCACTTGAAAACGCGGGTTACATTCAACGCGGCAAAAATTCGCCAAGAATTTACGCTACAAGCATACTTGTCAAAAATTTTGATGAAGCGGCTCAAAAAATCGACTCGTCAAAACTTTTCATCACGGACGACGGCAAGACAAATGCAAAACGCATCATAAAATCCTTGATTTCAACTAAATACGTCGCCCGCGCCGGAAATGACGAGGCGGAAGGGCGCATCGACTATCTCGCTGACAGATTGGGAATTACAAAGGAAAATGTAATTTCGGCTGTACAAACTTTGCGTCAGGAAAAAATTCTCAAAGACGACCGCGACATTTCGGCGTACATCGATTCGCCAAAGGATTCTCCAAAAATTCTGAAACTGTTCAATAAAATTGTTTTTCTATTATTGGACAAACTTATCGACAGCGATATTTCGCTGAATCTCAAACAGTTGAACGAGGAGGCGGAAAATTTACAGATAAAAGCCGGCGTTAAAAACATCAAGACAATCTTATTTTTTTGGAAGATAAAATCGTACATCAAACTCGTTCATGACTCGCCCGACAGCGTTGTCATTCAGCCGCAAATTCCAGTGGCATTGTTGAGGGAAAAACAGAAGAAAATGTTTTTGTTGTGCGATTTCATCGTTCAATTTCTAATAGAAAAATATAACATTCAAGCCAAATCAGACGACAATCTGATACTTTTTTCTATTGTTGAACTTTTGGACAGGTACAACAATTCGTTGATGAAGGAGTTTACGGCTGATGTTCACGACATCGAGGAGGCTTTGTTGTTTTTGGCAAAAATCAATTCGATGAAACTTGAAGGCGGTTTCCTTGTGTTGTATATGGGTCTGAATATCAATAGGTTGAATTTTGATTACAAAAAGCAATACACCAAGGAAGATTACAAACAGTTGGACGAATTTTACCGTCATAAAATCGAGCAAATCCACATCGTGGGCGAGTTTGCAAATATGATGGTGAAAAGTTACAACGATGCGCTGAATTTTGTACACGATTATTTTAATCTCGACTACAAAAAATTCTTGTCGAGATATTTTACAGCCGACCGTCAGAAAGAAATTGAGCGAAATATAACTCCAAAAAAGTACCGCGAACTTTTTGATACTCTGTCAGTTACTCAAAAGCAAATAATTGATGATTCCACCTCGCCGCATATTGTTGCTGCGGCTGGGCCGGGCAGTGGAAAGACGAAAGTTTTGGTTCATAAACTTGCCTCATTGTTGCTTTTGGAGGATGTCAAACACGAACAACTCCTGATGCTGACGTTTTCAAGGGCGGCGGCGTTGGAGTTCAAAAGGCGACTGACGGTTTTGATTGGTAACGCTTCCAACTTTGTGGAAATCAAGACTTTCCATTCTTATTGTTTTGATTTGATAGGGCAAATTGGCAAAATTGAAGACGCGGGCGACGTGGTGAAAAAAGCCACGGAAATGATTAGAAATCAAGAGGTTGAAGCAAGCAAAATCATCAAAAAAGTGCTTGTGATAGACGAGGCGCAAGATATGGACGCCGACGAGTTTGCGCTCGTGGAGGCATTGATGGAAAGCAATGACAATCTGAGAGTTATAGCCGTTGGCGACGACGACCAAAATATTTATGAATTTCGCGGCTCGTCGTCGGAATATTTTTGGAAATTGATTACGCAATACGGCGCAAAACAATATAATTTGGTTGATAATTATCGCTCTGACAAACAGATAGTTGCGTTTGCAAATAGTTTTGCAACGACCATCAATCGCAGAATGAAAAATGTTCCCGTTGTCTCCAAATCCGCAAAAATAGGCGAAGTCGTTATGGTAAAGCACACTTGCAGCGGCAATTTTGAAACGGCATTAGTCAACTCTCTGAAAACCAATCATCAAAGCGGCACTTGTTGTGTATTGACTTCAACGAACGCCGAGGCACTTTCAATCCTTGGAATCCTTCTCAAAAACGGCATCAAAAGCAAACTTATCCAAAGCAACGACGGTTTTGACCTAACTAATATTGCAGAATTGAGATTCTTTGTAAAAACTATCAACCACTATCTCCAAACGCCAAAAATCAGCACTGAAATTTGGGAAAACGCCAAAAATCAACTTTCGGAACATTATTCAAATAGTTCGTGCCTGAGCCTTGTTTTGGAAATTATAAAGACATTTGAGGAAAATTACACAGAAAGGTATCTGTCTGATTTCCAAGCGTTTTTGCGGGAATCGGCGTTGGAGGATTTTTACTGCGCCGAGAAATCGTTTGTTACCGTTTCTACGGTTCACAAGGCGAAAGGTCGTGAATTTGACAGCGTTTATATGTACCTCAACAACCTCAATTCCGCCACCGACGAGGAAAAACGCCGCCTCTATGTCGGTTTTACTCGCGCCAAAAGTTTTCTGCACATTGATTACCGTGGAATACTTTTGGACAATTTCAAGAGGTATGCCAATGATTTTTTTATTGACAACAATGAATACCAAAAACCTGAGCAACTGATAGTTGCACTGACGCATAAGGACATTGTATTAAACTTTTTCAAAAATTTAAAATCCGAAATACTAGAACTCCGCAGCGGAGATGTTCTCAGCGTAAACACCTCCAATTATCTGTATCACAATCAAAATGCTGTCCTAAAATATTCCAACGCCTTCAAAGACAAACTCGTTGAATATCAAAAACTTGGCTACACGCCTCAATCCGCCAAAATCCGTTTTGTTCTCGCTTGGTACTGCGAGGAAGACGGGCTGGAATACGCAATAATTTTGCCGATGCTTACCTTAACATCTATTCCAACACCTCCAACTTCCATCCTCTAAACACCACGACCGCAGTCCCCAAAAATGCCTACAATTCTTTAATCACCGCCCCATCCAATCCATAAAGCGTGATATGTCCGCCGTCATACACCGCGAAACTCTTGGGATTTCCGCCTTTGGGCAAAGTCGTGGAACCGGGATTGCAGATGATGCGACCGAGTGCATCGCGCTCTAAGACAGGCAAATGCGTATGTCCGTAGAGGAAAATGTCATACCCAAATTTTGGCGGCGGCACAGAGCCTTTCACGGTCTGAGTGCCGTCGGGCAGGGTGGGGGAGTAGCGGTGTCCGTGAGTGGCAAAAATCTTGGTCGTGCCGTCAACAATGATATTGTAATCCGACATCAACGGAAAATCCAAAACCATCTCGCAAACCTCGCAATCACAGTTGCCGCGACACGCTACAATCCTGTCCGCCAACGGATTGAGCAAGGCGCACAAGGCGTTGGAATCGTAACCTTCGGGAATCGGATTGCGCGGCCCGTGATAGAGGATGTCGCCGAGGCAAATTATCATATCACAGCCAAGGCGTTGAAAATGCCCCAACGCCCTCTCGCAATCCGTTGCGCTGCCGTGTATGTCTGAAATGACAAAATACTTCATTTCTTAACTTCTTTTGCGCTCACCTTGCCTTCTTTGTCAACCTTGATTTTGAGGAAACGCTTGCCGGCACTTTCGCCGTTGTCCCACGGACGGGCATATTCGAAGGTAATCTTCGTTTTGCCCGCCTTGTTGGGCTCAAAAACGAAAGTCTGTTCGCCGCCTGCGCCCATCATCGGACGACCGCCATTGTTGTTGGCGTCATACTTGTCCGAATAAAATTTGATGACGCTCTCGCTGTCAATTGTGTACTTCCAAGTGTAGCCCGTTGTGGCGTTGCCTTTAAGCTTGACAATCAATGTATTAGCGTCAATATTAAAAGACAGCGGGTTGCTGCCGTCCGCCATCGTCGCAAGTTGTGCGTCTGCAATAGATGTTGTCATAATCATCAAAATTGCTGTGAGTAACACAATAATCTTTTTCATAATCTTATCCGTTTATTTGCCGCCTACGGCGGCGGTTTTTTAACGTAAATTTAAGCGAATTACAACGAATTAAAACGAATTATGAAATCAAAAATTCGTTTTAATTCATTAAAATTCATTTTAATTTTTGTTTATCCCTCGTCGCCGCAAGGCGGCGGTTTTCGTTTACTTCAAAATCTCCGCCACTTTCTTTGCCAACTCTTCGCCGCGAAGATTTTTGGCTATGATTGTGCCGTTTTGGTCGATGAGGATTGTTGTTGGGATGGCACTGACACCGTATGTTGTCGCTCCTTCCGATGACCAGCCTTTCAAATCAGAAACCTGAAATCCTGGCGCACCAAGTTTTGCAACGTTATCTTTCCACCACTCAACTTTGTCGTCCAACGAAACACCGTAAACCTCAAATCCCTTGTCGTGATAGTCGTCGTAAACTTTCTTGACGTTGGGCATTTCGGCTCGGCAAGGTCCGCACCACGACGCCCAAAAATCCACCAAAGTAAGTTTGTTGGACTTGACTACTTCACTGAGATTCTTGACGTTGCTATTGATGTCTGGCATCGAAATTTCCTTGTACTGCATTCCTACCGCCGTCTCTTTTGCCGTTTGGTATATCGAATAATACTTAACGACAAGTGTTATTAAGGCTCCCGCGCCCAATAGCACCACCACAAACAGAATCGCAGCAAGCCATCGATTGCATCCTGTATATTCCGATAGAAACGTCAAAAATCTTTTCATATTGCTATCCGTTTAATTGCCACCGCCTACGGCGGCGTTTTTTTAACGTAAATTTAAGCGAATTACAACGAATTAAAACGAATTAAAAAATCAAAAATTCGTTTTAATTCGTAATAATTCATTTTAATTTTTGTTTATCCCTCGTCGCCGTAAGGCGACAATTCTCGTTTACCTGTCCAAAATTTCCGAAACCTTTTTGGCGAGTTCCTCGCCGCGAAGGTTTTTGCCGATGATGGTGCCGTTTTGGTCGATGAGGACGGTTGCGGGGATTGCGCGGATGTTGTACGTGCCTGCGCCCTCGGACTGCCAGCCCTTCAAATCTGAAACCTGAATCCACGGCAGTTGCATCTGAGAGACAGAATTTTGCCAATTCACCATATTTTCGTCCAACGACACGCCGTAAATTTCAAGACCCTTGTCGTGATAAGCGGCGTAGAGTTTTTTCACGTTGGGCATTTCGGCGCGGCAGGGTGCGCACCACGACGCCCAGAAGTCGATGAGAGTCAGTTTGTTGGCTTTCACGACATCGCTAAGGCGTTTCATATTGCCATTGAGATCCACCATTGCAATCTCCCTAAAAGGCTTGCCCTCAGCCGTCGCATTTTCAGCCTCGCGCTGCGCCATAACCATCTTATACACAGGGTCGTCGGGCATCTTTTTGCCCATTTGCTCCACAATTTGATTGATGCGCTCGGGGGCGAGGTTGCTCCCAAAAAGTTGAAGCATCAATCCACAAACCGGAGAGGGCATATTGTTGAGAATGGATTCGGCATACACGTCATAAACCACCGTCGAAAGCGAATCTATTTTTTTCTGAGCTGCAAATCGCGTCACAATGTCGAGAGAGGCATCATTGACTGTGTTATACAACTTCTGTGCTTCTTGTTCAACAGCCGATTCTCTCTCCATAGCCGCCTGACGCGCCGCAATCCAAATCTCGCTTTCTTTGTTGCCAGAAACCTTGCCCATCTCGGAGAGAGAATTTGTAAGTTCAACATTCACAGAGCCTTTGGGCGACACAATAATCTCCATAGCCGAAGCGGGGGCATTGTTGCGGACAGATACAATGGTGCGCAAATCCAATGCTTTTTCTTTAAGCGTCATATTAAATTTGCCACCTTTCACAAAAGCTGTGTCGGAACGTTTGATGCCTGAGTCAGTAATCGCCACACAAAATACCGTGTCGCCGTCCTTGCCGCCGTTCCAAGTGCCATTGACGACGAAGCCGTCGCCGGATTTTTTTTGCGCGTCACAGGAGGTGATAAGCCCCAAAAGCGCAAGCATTATAAAAGTGTTTTTCATATTGTTCTTAATTCGTTAAGTTTCAATCAATTGCCCCGTCTTGGGATTGAAGATGCGGCAGCCGTCAGTCACGTCGTCGCGGAGGAGATTTTTGGAGAATTTCAGGAGACCGTCATCCGTAACTTCCGCCGTCTCTCCAATCGGGAACGCCGCGACCTCTGTCCATCCGTCGCCATTGCGCCTGAAAAGCCTGCCGCCGATGTGCGCCCACAGTGTCAAATCGTTGCCGGTGAGCATCTTGGGATATTCGTAACTATAATAATCCTGCATCTCCAACGTGTATCCCTCGTCGGGCGAGAGAGTGTCGCAGCTGATATTTGGCACACGGCGGATTGCGCGGTTGTAGATGATGTATAAATCGTCGTTATGTATATGAAAATCACACACATAGTCTTTCGGAAGCGCACTGATGAGCCGTCCGTCAACATAGACCGCCGACTCACCGTTTTGCTCGTCCGAAAATCCAGCCACGACTTCGTGTCCGTTATGATTATAGTTGCGATATATCACAATTTCTGACAACATTTTCCATCAAAATTATGCCGCCGCGCCCGCCATTGCGTTGTAAACGAGCCACGTCATATATGCAACAATGGAAAGCGTCAAAACCGCGCCTTCCCAACGTTCAATCTTGTATTTGGTGTAGGAAAACAGCCAAAGCGCGAATATCGAACCCAACATCATACCGAGGTCGAGGTTGGTGATTTCGAGGCCGTGCATCGGGCTGATGAGAGCCGTGATGCCGATTATCATAAAGATGTTGAATACGTTGCTGCCCAGGACGTTGCCTATTGCCAATGCACTCTGTCCTTTGCGTGCTGCTACCACGCTCGTGGCGAGTTCGGGGAGCGACGTTCCGCACGCCACCACCGTCAAGCCCACGACAGCCTCGCTCACGCCCAATGCCAGCGCAATCGCCTTGGCATTATCGACGAAAAGATCGCTGCCGTAAATAAGTCCGGCGATGCCCAACACTACGAACAACAGCGACTTCCATACTGGCATTTGTTTCACAGAATCATCCTTCTGTCCGGCATTGTCAACATTGCCCTTCATGCCCTCGCGGATTGTGTAAATCATAAAAGCGACGAATCCTGCAAACAGCACCGCAGCCTCCCAACGCTCTATCGAGAGGTCGAATGCAAACCAAAACAGCATAGCGCTGCCCACTACGGCAAAGGGGATGTCTTTTTTGACGGTGCTTTTGCTGATGACCATCGGGCATACCAACGCCGTGACGCCCACAATCATCAACGCATTGAAAATGTTGCTGCCCACGACGTTGCCTACTGCGATGTTAGGCGAATCGTTCAACGCCGAGACAAGGCTCACCACCAATTCGGGAGCGGAAGTGCCGATGGCGACAATGGTAAGGCCAATCACCATCTCAGGGATTTTGAATTTTGTGGCGAGCGCAACCGCGCCGTCAGTCATCTTGTCGGCACAAAACAGCACAAGCGCAATGCCGACAACTACGAATAAAAGGTTCAGAAGCATAATTTTAAGTGTGTTTTTTATTTTGCGGCAAAGGTAACGAATGTTATGGAGATAGCAAAAAAAAATTGCGGGGGAATTATTCCAACAGCCATTTTACAAGTTCACAAGACATACTTTCATGTCCTACATACAGAACAAAAAACACCACTTTCTGTTCTATATACAGGACAGACCAAAGAATGTTCAATTTTATATTTGTATTCTTTTTAAAATTTTTTATCTTTGCAACATCAAAATAACACTTAATCACTACAAAATGAAAAGACTTCTGACACTTTTGGCGGCGATATGCACCGCCGCGAATCTTTCCGCACAGGAAATGATTAAAAACCCTATGCTTTGGGCTGACGTGCCCGACCCAGACGTTATTTGCGTAAGGGACACGTTCTACCTTGTGAGCACCACGATGCACCTGATGCCGGGCGCGCCTGTGATGCAGTCAACAGACTTGAAGAATTGGGAGACTGTAAGTTACATCTTCGACAGGCTCACCGATTCGCCCAAATACGATATGCAGGAGGGCACTGTGTATGGCCGTGGACAGTGGGCGACGTCGTTGAAATACCACAACGGCAAATTCTACGCCCTCTTTGCGCCCAACGAGCCGGGCAGCACCGGCGACACTTACATTTGCTCCGCCGAAACCGCCAAAGGCCCTTGGAAGTTGGTATCGAGAATGAGGCATTTCCACGATTGTTCGCTCTTCTTTGACGATGACAACCGCGTCTATGTCGTGTATGGCACGGGCGAAATGATGGAACTCAAACCCGACCTCTCTGACGTCATCGAAGGCACTCACCGTCAGATTTTCAAGCGCGAGGCAGACGAGACAGGACTCCTCGAAGGCAGCCGTATGATTAAGCACAACGGCAAATATTACCTCCTGATGATTTCTCACGTTTGGGCGCCGGGCAGGCATCGCCGCGAGGTTTGCTACCGCGCCGACAATATCCAAGGCCCTTATGAGAAGAAGACCATTTTGGAATCACCTTACGGCGGTTTTCCGTATGTTGGACAAGGCACAATCGTGCAGTCGGGTAGTGGCGACTGGTACGGAATCATTTTCCAAGACCGTGGCGGCGTTGGTCGCGTGTTGACTGTGATGCCCTGCCGTTGGATTGACGGATGGCCGATGCTTGGCGGCGAGGACGGTCTCGTTCCCGAACTCCTGCGCCCGTACCGCAGCAATCAGCCCGAAAAAAACATCGTACTGAGCGACGATTTTTCAGCGTCGAAACTCGGACTTCATTGGCAATGGAATCACAATCCGATTGAAAACGCCTACTCTCTCACCGAGCGTCCGGGATTCCTGAGGCTCAAAACAAGCCGCGTTGTCCCCAACCTCTTCCTCGCGCCCAACACCCTGACTCAGCGTATGGAAGGACCCACGTGCAGCGGCGTGGTAAAACTCGACCTCTCTAAAATGAAGGACGGCGACTGTGCAGGTTTTTCGGCGTTCAATGGCAATTCGGGCGTATTGACGGTGAAAAAAATCAGCAAAAAACTCGTCCTCGAAACCTCCGAACAGATTGTTGCCCTCGACGAAAGGACAAAGGCGGTTACAAATGTTGAAAACAAGGTTTTGGAGACCATCGAACTCAAACAGAATGAAATTTGGCTTCGCATCGACGGCGACTTCCGCGCACCCGACGGCGGCAAGGGCGGCGATATGGCTGATTTTTATTACAGTCTCGACGGCAACAATTGGACTAAGACCGGCAATCATTACAAGATGATATTCGACTACCGCAGGTTCTTTATGGGCTCAAAATTCGCGATCTTCAATTACGCCACCAAGAAGGCGGGCGGTATGGTTGATGTGGATTTTTTCGAGTATAAGAAGGGGGACAAATAATTGCTGAATAATAATGGACACTCGGCTTATAAACTGGCATATTGCACAATAGTATTTTATTTAATAAGTCGAGTGTTTTTTTTCAAAAAAAATTTGCATTTATCCATATAATGGATTATATTTGCAGTATGAATACAGCAAAACCTTTTGTGAAATGGGCAGGCGGCAAGTCGCAGTTATTAAGCGAAATACGTTCTAAATATCCC
Organism: Bacteroidales bacterium UBA3824; assembly: GCA_002393195.1. Classification (GTDB taxonomy): domain Bacteria; phylum Bacteroidota; class Bacteroidia; order Bacteroidales; family UBA3824; genus UBA3824. The sequence goes on from DGIK01000020.1 coordinate 22,701, forward strand.
ACAACGATAGAGAAATACTGCGAGCCGTTTGTGGGCGGTGGCGCGGTGTTGTTCGATGTTTTGTCTAATTATCAGCCGAAAGAGGTGTTAATCAACGACATAAACGCCGAATTGATAAACACATATTGTCAAATAAAAGAAAACTGCGAGCCGCTTATTTCGCAACTATCTGATTTACAGGATAAATATAAATCAATTTCTGACGAACAGCGCAAAGCGTTGTTTTTTGAGAAACGCGAAAGATTTAATTCTTTGAAAATCAATGGTAATGCAGATGAAAATCTCGAAAAAGCGGCGTTGTTTATTTTTATAAACAAAACGTGTTTCAATGGTTTGTATCGCGTTAACTCCAAAGGGTTGTTTAACGTTCCGTTCAACAATGCAAAGAATCCTTTACTTTGTGATGCAGAAAATTTGCGGACTTGTTCTGAGGTTTTGCAAAATGTAGAAATGACGGTTGGCGATTATTCTATGTGCGAAAATTTTATTGATGATAAAACTTTTGTTTACATAGACCCGCCTTATCGTCCTTTGACACAGACTGCGGCGTTTACATCATACAGTGAGAATGATTTTTCTGATATACAACAGGTTGAATTAGAAATGTTTGTAGAAAGAATTTCTCGCAAGGGTGCAAGAGTTGTAGTAAGCAATTCTGACCCCAAAAATGTAAATGCCGATGACAATTTTTTTGATGACCTTTATTCAAAATTCAAAATAGAAAGAATTTTTGCAAGTAGAGCCATCAATTCAAAAGGCAGCGGTCGAGGCAAAATTTCAGAATTATTAGTGGCTAACTTTTGATTACAAAATATGGCAACACATACAAATAAACAATTTGATGTTTTCATTTCGCAGTTGAAAGAAACCAATCAAACCTTGGATTTCTTCTGCGACTTTGAAAAAATAGGTAGAAATGTTGATGACATTAGGTTAAGTCTTTGTATGCTAAATAGTTTGATTGGAACTTCTGATTTGAGGAAATCTGTTGAAACTATTTGGAACAGGGACAAAACGGCGTTTTCTGTACTGCCAATTTTGATTGCCGTAAGGGATGAAGGCAGCAAAAAAGTTCTTGATTCACTCAATAACATTGTCGATATAAAAACGTTTTTCGGGTCTATCGACAGAGTTGTTGAATTTTTGGAAAGCACAGGATTGGCTGATTTGTTCAGGAAACGCACAATCAAAGACCTTGTCGATTATGTCTTTGGAATTGAAACAGGATTGGACACAAATGCCCGCAAAAATCGAAGTGGTCATATTATGGAGAATACTGTGGCTCTGATTTTTAGAGAAAATAAAATCAAATTTCGTCAGGAAGTTTATTCAAAAGAATGGGCAGCAATCACCAAAGTTCTCGGCGATGACGAAAAGCGTTTTGATTTTGTGATTGAAACGTCAGAAAAAACATATTTGATTGAAGTTAATTTTTACAGCGCGGGCGGCTCTAAACTCAACGAAGTTGCTCGGTCTTATTCAGAACTTGCGCCTAAAATTAACTCTGTCAATGGTTTTGAGTTTGTATGGATTACGGATGGAATCGGTTGGAAATCAGCCAAAAACAAACTTCAAGAGGCGTATAGCATTATACCAAAAGTGTATAATTTGACTAATGTAAACGAGTTTATAAAGGAAATATGTTAAATTATCCCGACTTCACCCTTCATCACGCCGATTGTGTTGATGTACTGCCGCAAATCCCCGACAATTCCATCGACACCATCTTTGCCGACCCACCGTATTTTCTCTCAAATGGAGGAATTTCGGTCCAGAGCGGCAAACAGGTTTGCGTTGACAAGGGCGATTGGGACAAAGGCGGAACGCCAGAACATATTTATAATTTCAATCATAAATGGTTGGAACTCTGCCGACCGAAACTCAAAGACAACGGTACCATTTGGATTTCAGGAACTTATCACAATATTTTTGTGGTGCAACGTTGTTTGCAGGAACTTGGTTACAAAATCCTCAATATCATTACATGGCAGAAAACCGACCCTCCGCCAAACCTTTCGTGTAGATATTTCAATTTTTCAACTGAGTTGATAATTTGGGCGCGGAAATCCGAAAAAGTACCACACAAATTCAATTACGAGGTAATGAAACACCTCAACGGCGGCAAGCAAATGACAGATGTTTGGCGGTTGCCCGCCGTTGGCAAATGGGAAAAGACTTGCGGCAAGCATCCCACGCAAAAGCCTTTGCGTTTGCTCTATCGCATAATTTTGGCAACCACCGACGAGGGCGGAACGATTTTGGACCCCTTTGCCGGAAGTAGCACAACGGGCATTGCGGCAAATCTTTTGGGCAGAAATTATATTGGAATCGAAAAAGAAAAAGACTTTTACGATTTGAGCATTTCCCGACGCAACGAATTGCAAGACAATGAAAAGCGTCAAAAACTATTAGACAACATTAAAAAAAACGACAGCATTGCAACTGTCCTTGTCAATCACGCCCGCAAAGAATTGCGCGAATTGATGGTTGAAAAAGGGCTTTGCTACCTTCGTGCCGGAGATTCAAAAGGCTCGTTGCAAGTAACGCCGGGATTTGAACGAATGAAATATGTTTTGCTCCACACCAACGGTGAAAATTGTCAGATGTTCAAATTGAAAAAAGAAGGCACATTTCAGATTTGGACGAAGGAAAATCTTGAAAAATACGGTTTCTCACCTGAACATTCGCCGTATTATATTGTGTTGTATTTTTACAATAAGCCAATGGAGTTTTTGCAAACGCCTTCGGGCTTAAAACAAAGAATGAATACTTATAAAGCAAGGCTTTATCCGTTGTATGAATTTATGTAGAGGATACATATTATATGCAACCACAGAAGCAAATGAGCTCTTAAAAATCCTCAATAACCTTATATCTTTTCACCGACGGGAAGAATAGCATTTTTTGCAAAATCAAAATCTTTTCCTTATCTTCGCACCATAAAACTTTTTTGCTATGGCATACGAATGGTTCATAAGTTACAGGCGCAAGTCGGGCGGGGAAAATCAAGCCCGGCAAGTCGCAGAAATCTTGTCGAAATACGTTGGCGAAGACAAGGTTTTCTACGACAGGGTTTCTATGCGCGAAGGCAATTGGCGCGACCAAATCAACGATGCACTTAACTCGGCGGAACATTTTGTTTTGCTCGTTAACGAAGCATCCGCCGCCGAAGACCAATCAAATAATATTGGCGGTTACAGATATGAAATTGAATACGCGCTAAATTCTGAAAAACTAAAAAACAATCGTATAACAATCATCGCGTATGATAATGAAAGTTATAAAGCAGTAACAAAAGAGTTTTCCGATTTGAGTAGTGCCCAGAAAGTTACTTACTACGGCGAATACGCCAAAAATTTTGAGGAAAGGCTGTGCAAACATTTTGGGTTCGTGTACCAAAAACCATCTTCCGCCCCGACCGTAATCAAAAACATCGTCATCCCCGAAAACCTAATCTCGCGTCGCGATATGCTCGACAAACTCCACAATGAGTTCAAGAGCCACAAATGCGTGGTAGTCAGCGGCATTGGCGGCAGCGGAAAAACATCTTTGGCATATCTGTACGCAAAGGAACAGAATTTTAATAATATCGCTTGGGTAATAGTCAACGGCAAAATCGAGGACGTTTTTGTGGACAAGATTGCGAGGTTGCTGTTAAAAAATGAAGACTATGAAGGATTTACAAGAATCAGCGACACCAAAACAAAACTCGACATTATCAAATCCGAACTGTCAAAAATCGAAGGCAAAAATCTCCTTGTTTTTGACGTCAACACCAACAACGAGGAAATCAAGCATGAAATCGAAACTAAAATCAACAACTACCTGCCATCAGGAAGTTGGAAAACACTTGTTTTGACGAGGACTGTCGCAGAAAATCCAAGTCGCTTCTCGACCATCAAAATGGACAAAATGGCGGCGGACGATGCGCAAAAATTGTTTTTGAACAATTGGACACGAACTAAAATAGTTTTCTCGCAAGACCAACTCGCCGAAATCACAAAAGAACTCTATTATCATCCGCTTCTGATTGAGCAAACCGCAATTGTTTTCTCTAAAGGTTACGAAAAATCGGAGGAGGAAATCATATCCAAAATCAAGGAAAACAGCAAAATCAACAATCCCCGCACAAAGAAAATTTTGAGCGGCTTAGCCATTGAAGACAAGGAACAGCAAGATTTTTATATTTACACTTATCTCATCAACCTCTGCAATATCGAAAACCTCTCGCCCGACGAAATAAATTTCCTCGCAGTCTATGTCACTTGGCCAGAAGAACCGATTGATTATGAAGTAATCAGCACACTTTTGCCCGACACGGACGAAACTCTCGATTCCCTCGTAGAAAAAGGAATCATTTCCCGCAACGACGACGACCAATTCTCCATCCACAGCCTTATGGCTGACGTCATCCGCGAACAAATCAACATCAGCGAATTTGATTATTCAGAATATCTTGTCAATATCGCTAAAATTCTCCGTGACGACATAAAATCCGTCACCTTGCACAAATACTCCAAATGCATCGCAAGTAGTTTTATCAACTACGGAATTTGTGGACGTATTGTTTTGTTCTATGCTTTTCTCAATCAATTGCTTCACAACAATGATGTCATTCTCTATCAACTGCCAATGCCCGAATTATATCATGTAGCAAACGAATTTGAGAAAGACGCAGAACCAGACGACTTAGCCGGCTTGTATAATACCATAGCGAGAGTTGAGGAGTTCAAAAACAATCTGGACGATGCAAAAATGCATTATAAAAAGGCTTTGGAAGTAATAGAAGGTGCAGAAAAAAATGATAAAATATTGGAACATAAAGGCGCATTACTTCAAAACCTTGCAAAGCTCGAAGTAAACCTTGACGACACCGATTCCGCAAAAAAGCATTATGAAGAAGCGTTAGAAATAAAAAGAAAACTGCCGGAAACACAGAAGTATTTGAATAGTTTGGCAACTACCTTAGGCAACCTTGCTGGTCTCGAAGAAAAACATGGCGAGACTGATTCCGCGAAAAAGCATCGTGAAGAAGCGATTGAAATAAGGAGACAACTGCCGGAAACACCGCAGTATTTGGACTTATTGTCAAGCGCCATCAACAACCTTGCAATGCTCGAAGAAAAACTTGGCGACACCGATTCTGCAAAAAAGCATTATGAAGAAGCGGTGGAAGTAAATAGAAAACAGCTGAAACTGGCGGAAACTCCGATGTATTTGGATGGTTTGGCAACTTCCCTGAATAACCTCGCAATGCTCGAAAAAAACCTTGACGACACCGATTCCGCAAAAACACATTTTGAAGAAGCGGTGGAAAAAAGAAGGCAACTGCCGGAAACGCCGGAGTATTTGCATGATTTGGCAGACTCCTTGGCGGGGCTTGCAATGGTTGAAATAAAACTTGGCGACATCAATTCCGTGAAAGAGCATTTGGAAGAAGGATTGGAAATTTCGCGACGAAGTGGAAATGAGGAAGCTATAAAGTTCTTTGAAGAAGTGCTCTCGCTATTCTCTTAAAAATCCTCAATAACCTTGTACCGTTTCACCGACGGGAAGAATAGCATTTTTTGTTTGATTTGGCTGATGGCGTTTTTTTCCTCTTTGTCGAAATTGTGGCGGTTGTCTTGCTGGTAGTTGACATGGAAATCGTACTCCGTCGGCTTTTCAGACCAGCGGTTGCCGGGGAATTTCTTGCATTTTATGTCAAGTTTATGCGTCTTTGTGTCCATGGAGAACATGAAGACTCGTCCAACGTCATTGAACTCGTCCTGGGACATTATCGTTACACGCTTTTTGGTGTTTGAGATGACTTGCGTCGGGGAATAGTCCTTCATGACGGAATCAATGACCTTCTGCGCGGGCTTGAGTTCATCGCTGAGCTTCAAACCGCTTGTCTGTTCCGCAACTTTCGCCGGACCTATCATTTCCGCCACGAAAATCCCAATCGCCACAATGATTGCAAATGCTAATATGCCTGTGATTAATGTCATTTAAAACTGCAGTTTAAAATGTTTTTCATCATTTTCCATGCAAAAATAATGCCCTCCACGCCGTTTATGCAACATTTCCGCATTTATTTGATACGTTTTTGAAAGTATGTTGACGATGTGAATTGCTAAATTTGCAAAAATTTAATCCTAAACAATATGAAGCGAAAATTTTTCTTATTAGCAATTCTACTGACGGCGTTTGTGCAGGGCTTGTTTGCTCAGCAACGCCGTCCCATCGACAACGAACACCCGATGTGGTTTATCCACGTGGATGTGTGGTATCAGGCGGATCCTCAAAAAATCATCGACCTCATACCCGACGACATCAAGCCCTATGTGTGCCTGAACCTGAGCCTTTCATGCGGATACGACAAGGACAGGAATGTCTATAAAATGCCGCAACAGGCTGTGCGCACCTACAAGTCGTGGGCTACGGTCTGCCAACTGAACGGTATGTGGTTTTCATGCCAACCGGCGAGCGGCGGACACACTCACATCCAGGACAACGACCTCGAGACCTTTGAATATTTCTTCAAGCAATACCCCAACTTCCTCGGATGGAACTACGCCGAACAGTTTTGGGGATTTGACGAGGGCGGCGACCTGAGCTCTTCGCCTCAAGCCACAAGGCTGGCTCTGTTTGCAAACCTCGTGGAGATGTCCCACAAATACGGCGGTCTCCTCACAGTGTCCTTCTGCGGCAATGTTTGGAGCCATCCGCTCAACCCCGTCGGAATGATGAAACGCGAGCCAAAACTCTTGGAGGCTTGTCAGAAATATCCCGAGGCAATCCTCTGGCTTTATAAATACACCACGTCAAGTTGTTTCTACAACAACGAGAGCGTTTCATTCTCGCCGTTCATCAGCGGCCTCGCCAACAATTACGGCGTCCGTTATGACAATTGCGGCTGGAATGGAGCGTTGGACGGAATCCTCGGCGAAAAGCACGGCAAGACCTACCCCGCGTCGGCTGGCGTCGGCACTGTCTTGGAACAGACCGGCATCAACGGCGGCGCAGTTTGGGACGGCCCCGAATTGACTTGGCGCGAAGAATGTTTCCACGAGGTATGGCAGTCGGATGCAGAAGGCGGCTACAAACGCAGAAACTGGGCGCAGTTTGACAATTTCAAGGGCGTTTGGGCTGATATGTTCCGCAAGGTAATCGACGGCACTGTGCACATTCCGAGCCGCGAGGAGGTAATTGACCGTATGAAAATCGTGGTCATCAACGACATCAACGATGGCAACGACGAGCAAAAATACGCCGCTTGGGGCGACCTCTACGACGGTCTTTATAAACAGGACGACCCTTTCAACCGTGGCAACGGTCAGTGGATGGACAATTTCTGTTATTTCAAGAAGACAGGACGTTACGCCACAATTCCCATTTGTATCGGTCTGTACGACGACCTCGCAAAGTCGATTCCTGTCCAAGTGAAAAAATCCGAATACAGGACGCGCTGGGCTAATCAGGCTGCAAAGGTTGAGGATTTCAACGCCCAATACCCCGAAATCTCCACGGGCGACCTTTTTGTGGCTCGCACTAAAAATCAACTCGTGGCTTACACGCCTTATACTTACCTCAACAAGAAGACCACGGCACAGGCTTCGATTCCGTTGCAGTACAACACTTGCGACGAACTCTCGCTGAATTTCAACAAGTTGTCGGGCGGTCTTGTTCGCGAGTATAATGACCATATTGATTTTTACCTCAACAACTAACGCTCCGACACGACCACAGCGCGTGAAGACATCATTACTATAAAAGGTGCTTCCACGCGCCCGTCTTTCACGCTCACCAAGCGCAACAACACTGCCTGCACAACGACTGAAAACTGGGCTGACGGCATCTACACGCTCACCGTGAAGCACTGCGGGCCTTTGGATATTACCGTTAATTGCTCCGGCAACAACACCCGCCCCGAAGCACCGATTGCAAAGGCTCTCTCGCTGCCCAAACAGCCCGAAGCATACCACGGACCCATTATGATTGAGGCTGAAGATATGGATTTCAAGAGCATAAGAAATTGTTGCACAAGCCCTTACAACTTCTATCCAAGCATTGTTGGACACGCTGGCAATGGTTTGGTGGATATGGGAACCAACAAAAACGGTTCGCTCCGTCATCAACTCACTCTCAAAGAGGCTGGCGACTACCGCATTGCTGTCCGCTACCTCAACACCTCAAAGGCTGGCAACCTCACAGTGATTGTAAACGGCAACGAACAGACCATCCCCGTAGAAAAGGCGGCGTCCAACGAGTGGAAGAAGTCAGTATTTAACGCTCCACTCGTGGCAGGTGTTAACGAATTGAAAATCAACAACACCGAAGGCATTTCAATCATCATCGACCAAGTAATCTACACTCCGGCGGATGTTGAGGACGAAAAATTTGTAGTTACAATGCGCCAAGCCGAGCAAGGCGGCACGGTAACAGCCGACAAGACCGTTGTAGCCGAGGGCGAGACCGTGAAACTCACCGTAAACGCCGATGAAGGCTGGCAACTCGTTGAACTCCGCGTCATTAATTCTGTATATTTCACGCAAGGCAAGAAAATCCCCGTAACTGCCGGAGATACAGAGGTTTCGTTCCAAATGCCCGACGACAACTGGACTATCCTCCCCGTATTCAAGGAGACATCGGCAATTACCAAGACAGACTACAACAATGTAACTGCGGGCGCATTGCCGGAAGGTTGGCGTTGCACACAGGAAAACAACGAAATCCACGCATATCCAACCACTTACGGCAGCGGAGCGCGTATGATGAGCGGTTTTGGCGGCTATCAGGGCAAGGGTCTCTATTGGCGCGAGGTGAGCGCAGAATACGGTCAACTCTCAAAATATCCCCTCGAACTCGGCGCAGGCGAATACAAACTCACATTTACAATGGCGGCGTGGAAGGGCGAACCATCCTTCAAGGCTGAAATCATTGATTTGGCAACCGGCAACGCCATCGCATCGTCGGACGTTTATGCCGCAAAGCCAAACGCAAACGGCAACACTTCGGCAGACCTCTCCACGGCTGAAACTCACGAATTGACCTTCACCGTCAACGCCAAAAACAAGTTTGTAATCCGTTTCAGCAACCAAAGCGCGGCGGGCGGCGGTCTCCGCGAGTTTTTGCTATTGGCTTGCAAGGTAAACCTCATCGAAGCCCACGAAGAGCCTGAGCCGACCCCGGTATCTGAAGTCATCGACCTTCTCGGCGGCATCCGCGTCTGGTCTTACGAAAAGACTATCTTCATCGAATCGCAGCCCGACACCGATTATCAAATCTTTGACATCAACGGCCGACTCATTCAAAAAGGCACAACCCGCTCCGACCGCGAAGAAATCTTCATCAACCGCAGCACCGGCATCGCAATCGTCAGAATCGGCGAAAGGAGTTTCAAGGTGATGTATTAATCAATGCATAATGCATAATTAGGAATTAGGAATTAGAAATTAGAAATTAGGAATTAGGAATTAATAATTTCAAAATTCACCGCCGATTTCCTCTGTGATGAGGAGATTGGCGGTGTTGTTTTTTTTGGGGATTAAGAAATAATTGTTTATATTTGCATCAAAATTTTAATCGATTATGCGCGAATTTAATACAACGGGAACTTGTTACCCCGACGAACATTATATGGTGGACATCACTAAACGGCTCGAAATCATTGAACAGAAAGTTGCCAAGGGCGAATATATCACCATCAACCGTGGACGGCAATACGGAAAGACTACCACACTTTACCACTTGACGCAGCGGTTGAGCAATAATTATGTCGTTTTTTCAATAAGTTTTGAGCGGATGGGCGACACAGAATTTGCAACGGAAGATTCGCTTACGTACTATCTATTGGACAGGCTCAGGCTGAAATTCAGGACTGTCAAAAACCTGAACGATTATGTAAAAAACACAATAACAAAACTTGTCGGGGACAATGCTGCAAATAAGAAAATTGATTTTTCGGTGTTTGATGAATTGATACCCGATATTTGCGAACAATCTGACAAGCCTGTCGTGCTGATAATCGACGAGGTGGACAGCGCAAGTAATTATGAATCATTCATAAAACTTCTGCGGCTTTTGCGCGACAAGTATCTGCACCGTAGAGAGTTGCCGACTTTCAAATCCGTAATTCTTGCCGGAGTTTACGACATCAAAAACCTGAAACTCAAAGTCCGTCCCGAAAGCGAACATCAGTACAATAGTCCGTGGAACATCGCCGTGCCGTTTGACGAGGACATGTCGTTGTCGAAAAGCGGCGTCGAACAAATGCTCTCCGAATACGAAGCCGACCACAATACAGGTATGGACACCGCTGAAATGGCGCAACTAATCACTGATTACACGTCTGGCTATCCGTTTTTTGTGTCGAGGCTGTGCCAATTGATTGATAATCACAAATTGGAATGGAACAGAGACGGATTGATAAAAGCGGTAAAAATATTGCTCGATGAGAAGAACACATTTTTTGACGATTTGGCGAAAAAGTTGGAAGACTACCCAAAAATGAAGGAACTTTTGAAGGGCATCCTTTATAGAGGTTTCGAGGAGAGTTTCAATACTTACTACAAGCATATCGAAATCGCGGCGATGTTCAATTACATAAAGAATGTAAACGGCAAGGTTGCAATTTTCAACCGAATCATTGAAACGTGGATGTACAATCTCTTTATGACCGAGGAACAGATTGAAAACCGGCTTTACGACCAAGGCAGCATCGAAAAAAATCAGTTTGTTGAAAACGGAGTGCTGAAAATGGACAAGATTCTCGAACGGTTTGCGGTGCATTTCAACGACATTTATGGGGGAGAGGAGCAAACATTCAAGGAGGAGGAAGGACGTCGATATTTTATGCTCTACATCAAGCCAATTATCAATGGCACAGGCAATTACTATATCGAAGCCCAAACCCGCGACCGCTCCCGCACCGATATGATTATCGACTACCTCGGCACTCAGTACATCATCGAAATGAAAATTTGGCGCGGCAACGCCTACAACGAGCGCGGCGAGCAACAACTCACCGAATACCTCGACTATTACCACGTCAAAAAGGGATATATGTTGAGTTTCTGTTTCAATCAGAAAAAAGCATCGGGAGTGCGCACTATCAAATACGGCGACAAGGAGATTGTGGAAGCCGTAGTGTAATTCATAATTCATAATTCATAATGCATAATTAAAAAAATCACCGCCATTTTCCCCTCGGAAAATCGGCGGTGATTTTTTTTGTCTTTTCATAAAAATTTTCATCATTTTCCCTCCTTGCGTACCCATTTTTTAGTCGTGAAGTACCAAAAACGTGCCTACAAGCCGTATATTGGGGCTTTGACGTAGTTTTGACGTAGTAAAAAATAGGGCTTGACGTAGTTTTGAAGAACTATTTTTCTTGACTTTTCGAGCCTCACTTACGTATATTTGCAGTGTAAGCCGACGGAAAATCCGACGGCGGAAACGAATCGAAAAATTATGAAAAATTGTATAACCTTAAAACTTTTACGTCTTATGAAAAGAATACTAACATTGATGATGTTGGTGCTTCTGACAACAGCGGCAATCGCTCAGGACAGAATCAATATAAGCGGCAAGGTGCTCGACAAGGGCAACGGCGACCCGCTTATCGGCGTCAACATCGTGGAACAGGGTACTACTAATGGTACAATCTCCGACATCGACGGCAAGTTCAACCTTTCCGTCACCAAAAACTCTACTGTGCTTATTAGTTATATAGGCTACAAGGCGCAGGAATTTGTCGCTAACAGCGAGAAGGAAATCAAAATCTTGCTCGAAGAAGACCTCGCAGCCGTTGAAGAAGTGGTGGTAATCGGCTACGGCACACAGAAAAAGAGCGTTGTAACCGCCGCAATCTCAGGCATTTCTGCCGACGACATCCAAGGTTCGAGCGTCCGCGTGGACAACGCATTGAAGGGCATGACCTCCGGCGTTACCGCTACCGCAGCATCGGGTCAGCCCGGCGAAGGCGCACAAATCCGCATCCGTGGCGTTGGTACTATCAACAATTCCAACCCCCTCTACGTCGTGGACGGTATGCCAGTTGACGGCGGCATCGACTACCTCAACCCCAGCGACATCCAGTCAATCGAGGTCTTGAAAGACGCTGCATCGGGTGCTGTATATGGCGCGAGGGCTGCCAACGGCGTTATCCTCGTTACCACCAAAAAAGGCAAACTCGGCGCACCCAAGGTGTCCTACGACTTCTCCTACGGCATCCAAAATCCGTGGAAGATGCGCGACGTGCTCAATGCCGCCGAATACGCCACCATCGTCAACGAAGGCGCAGTGAATAGCGGTCAGGCTCCCATCTACGACAATCCCGCCCAATACGGCGACGGCACCGATTGGCAGAAGGAGGTTTTCAACAAGAATGCTCCCGTCATCAACCACCAACTCTCCGTTGCAGGCGCAACCGAAAGGGTCAACTACTACTTCTCTGCCGGCTATTACACGCAGGACGGCATCGTGGGCGGCAATTTTGACCGTTCCAATTATAACCGCCTCACCCTCCGCAGCAACACAATCTACACCCTCGTAGATGCCAAGGATCGCAATTATCTCCACAAACTCGACGTAGGTCTCAATGTAAGCTACTCCCACATCAAATCCAAGGGCATCGAGACCAACTCTTCTTTCGGCTCTGTGCTTGGCTCGGCTCTCTCGCTCTCTCCGATTATGACGGTTTACGCAGAAGACCCCGAGGCAGTACTCAAACAGTATGAAGGCACGGCAAACTTTGCTCCTATCTATTCCTCTGACGGCAGGCTCTATTCGATAGCCGGCACCAATTTCAACGAGATGACCAACCCGCTTGCATCGCTCTCGCTGCCCGGCTCCGAAAACTGGGGCGACCATATCGTAAGCAACGCTTTTGCTGACGTGGCACTCTTTGAAAATCTCAAATTCCGCTCTTCCATCGGCACCGATATGAGTTTTTGGGGTTTTGACGGCTATACACAGAAATTCTGGCTCACCAAAAACAACTACGCCGACCGCACCCGCGTATATTCCGAAATGGACAAAAACCTCACCTGGCAGGTGGAAAACACTTTGTCTTACGACAAGACCATCGGCGAGCATCATTTCAACGTGCTCCTCGGACAATCCGCCCTCAAATACACCGGTCGCAACCTCGGCGGCGCCAATTACGACATGAAGGACGAAAACAATCCTCGCCCCAACATCAGCTTCACCACCGGTCTCGCAGCCGACGGCGACCAGAGCATCTACGGCGGCGCATTTGCTCCCCACACATTGGCATCGCTCTTTGCACGTGCAAGTTATGACTTCAAGGGCAGATACATGGCTCAGTTTACGGTAAGGCGCGACGGCAGCTCCAATTTCGGCCCCGACAAGCATTACGCAACATTCCCCTCGTTGTCCCTTGGCTGGAATATCACCGAAGAATCTTTCCTCGCCAACCGTCCCGCATGGTTGGAATCTGCAAAACTCCGCTTCTCTTGGGGTAAGAATGGCAACGAGTCCATCGGACAATTCCGCTACACCTCGCTCACCGCATCGGGCAACAATTACATCTTCGGCTCGGGCGCAGAGGAAAAGGTCATCAACGGCACAAAGCCGAGCGTACTGCCCAACAGTTACCTTTGCTGGGAGGAATCCAAACAGACCAACATCGGCGCAGACTTCGGATTCTTCAAGAACGCACTCACTTTCACCGTCGATTGGTACAAGAAGCGCACAGACGGTATGCTGATGCAAATGCCAATCAACACCTATGTAGGCGAGGCTCGTCCCACCGGCAATATCGGCGTGATGGACAACAAGGGTTGGGAGTTTGACGCTACATACCGCTGGAAGGCTGGCAAATGGAATTTTAAGGTTAACGCCAACGCCACCTACCTCAAAAACGAACTCGTGGATTACGGCAACGAGGCGGGCTATGCCAACCTCGATTCACAGCAAGGCACAGGCACAATCACCCGCGCCGAAAATGGCTACCCATTCCCGTTCTTCTACGGCTACAAGACCAATGGCGTATTCCAAAATTACGACCAAATCAACGCCTACAAGAATGCTGACGGCACCCTCATTCAGCCCGACGCTACTCCCGGCGACATCATCTTTGTAGATGTAAATGGCGACGGCTCTATCACCGACGCCGACCAGACTCAAATCGGCAAGGGTATGCCCGACTGGACTTACGGCCTCAATTTCAGTGCAGATGCTTATGGTTTTGACATCTCGCTCCAGCTCAACGGCACTATCGGCAACGACATCTACGACGCCACAAAGCGCAGCGACATCAATTTCCAAAACCTCCCCGCATACATGAAGGATCGTTGGACTGGCGAAAACACCTCCAACAAGTATCCCAAGTACGTATGGGGCGACACCAAAAACTGGCTTTCTTCCGACATCTTCGTTACCGACGGCTCGTTCCTCCGCGTGCGCACATTGGAGATTGGCTACACACTCCCGCAATACATCACCAAGAAGGCTTTCATGGAGCGCGTAAGGTTCTACGTAGCCGCTCAAAACCTCTTGACTTTCACCAAATATGAAGGTTTTGACCCCGAAATTTCATCCGGCGGCACATCCCTCGGCATCGACCGTGGCGTATATCCGCAAGCAAGGGTGTTCACATTCGGTCTCAACGTTAATTTCTAATTGTACGGACGCGATTTGTAGGGACGCGGCGCGCCACGTCCCTACAAAAACGCCAAAACGGACGCGGCGCGCCACGTCCCTACACCAAACAACATTTATCATTAAAAACGAAAATTAAAATGAAAACATCAAAATACATAGCACTTCTGCCGATGATGGCATTGACCCTCGGCGCGTGCGACGAAGATTTCCTCAACGTTGAGAGCCCGTCGGACCTCGTGGTCGATGAGTACTACAACACCGAGGCGCGCATCTATGAAGACCTTGTGGCGGCTTACGACCCGTTGCAGTGGTTTGACTGGAGCGAAAACCAATACTGCCCACTCAACATGATGAGCGACATCATGAGCGACCAGGTTTGGCCCGGCGGCGGCACTTCCACCGACAATCTTTTTTGGCAGCTGATGTCCAACTACGCCGCCACTCCCAACGAGTGCATGTCGGCACTCTGGACCGAACTCTATTCGGGCGTCAAGCGCAGCAACGATGTGCTCCAGTACATTGAGGGCGTTACAGACATCAAACCCGAAACCAAGTCGCTCTACATCGCCGAAGCTAAGGTTTTGAGGGCGTTCTATTACAACTACTTGTGGAAGTTTTACGGCAACATTCCCTTCTACAAGACCAACCTCTCCGACCCCTACATCGCCGAGCAAAAGAAGGCTGACGAGGTATATGCCGAGATTGTCGCAGACCTCGACGAGGCTATTGCCGCCAACATCCTCCCGATGAAAGCCGATTCCAAAAACGCCGGCCGCGTAACCCAAGCAATGGCGTATATGCTTTACGCCGAGGTGGTTATGTATCAAAACGACCAATCCAAATTCCCCACCGCCCTCAAATACATGGAAGAAATCATCACGTCTGGCAAATACATCCTCAATCCCGACTTTGCCAACATTTGGACTGCCGAGGGCGAATGGTGCGACGAATCCATCTGGGAAATCAACTTCATGAACGAGGGCGCAACCCGCTCGTGGAGTTGGACCAAAGGCGCAGGCGGCACGGTATTGCCGCGCTTGATTTCGCCCCGTGGCTGGAAGGACGGCACCGACGGCGTGGAAGGCGGCTGGGGATTCTGCCAAGTGCGCAAGGAGGTTGTTGATCTTTATGAGGACAACGACGCCCGCAAGGCTGCCACAATCTACGACGCTTCTAAGTACGACTACGAAAAGTCGTGGGCTTCCACCGACCTTTTCCTGATGAAGTACATCGCCCGCAGTGGTTACAATGCAGGTCAGAAGGCTGATGCCGACCTCAATTACGGCAACAATCTCCGCATCTACCGCTACGCCGAATGTCTCCTCAACGCCGCAGAACTCGGCAGCCCCAACGCTCAGAAATATCTCGACGACGTGCGCGATCGCGCCGGCCTCGGCTCCATCCCCGCCACAAAGGAAAACATCATCGAGGAACGCGCCCGCGAGTTTGTTGGCGAAGGCAAGCGTTACTGGGACGTTGTTCGCACCGGCATCGCACCGCAGGTATTAGTGCCGAGCAAGGTGGACGGTCAGACCCAATTCCGCACCAACTCTTGGTCTCAAAACCGCAAATACCTCCCAATCCCGCAGTCGGAAATCAACTCCGCCCACGGCACGCTGACACAGAACGAAGGTTATTAAACAGTTTTTTTAACAACGAATTAAACGAATTAAACAAATACTAAGTAAGTATTCGTTCCATTCGTTTAAAATTCAACAAGTTGAATTTTAACTAATTAAACAAATAAGGAAATTCGTCTTAATTCGTTTAATTCGTTGTTCAAAAAAAATAATAAAAACGCAAATATTATGAAAACACTCAAATACATCCCCATAATTGCGGCTGTTGCGCTCTATGCTTGCAGCCCCGAGGACCACGACGACATCAACCCCGCATCCCGTCCGTCGGCGTCCGACATCAATGTAGAACTCCAAATGTTGGATTCCAACAAGGTGGCATTCAATCTCCTTAACTCCGGTTGC
The DNA here is from genome assembly GCA_002393195.1 of Bacteroidales bacterium UBA3824. GTDB lineage: Bacteria > Bacteroidota > Bacteroidia > Bacteroidales > UBA3824 > UBA3824. The sequence goes on from DGIK01000020.1 coordinate 39,293, forward strand.
ACTCCCATCTGGTACTTCGACGACGGCTCACAGAGCACCGTCAACGGCATCATTAAGCAATATCCCGTGGCTGGCAATTACAGCGTGGAAATCAAGATGTACGACCGCAACGGCATTTGCGACGGCAGCATCACCAAGGAATTTTCGTTCACTGAGACGTTCCTGAATTTCGACAGCGAAACCGCCAAACTCACCGGCGGCAGCGAGGCCATCTGGATGATTGCAAAGGACGAAAAGGCTCACCTCGCGTGTGGCGAATCTGCCGACAACCCGACAGGCTGGTGGAGCGCAATGCCTGGCGACAAGGAGGGCACAGGCCTCTATGACGACCAGTTCATCTTCAAGGCCGACGGCTCTTACACCTACAATCCCGGTGCCGACGGCTTGACCTACATCAACAAAGGCACTTCCGTATTTGGCTCGCAGGCTGTGGATGCCGATTATGACGTCGCCAACGAAACCATCAACGGCACATGGAAATTTGAGTACCGTGGCTCTCAACTCTACCTCGTGCTCTCGCCCAAGACCGTACTCGGCTACCTGGCTGCCGACGCACAGTGGAACGCCCCCGAATTTATCGTAAAACAGGTTTCCGCCAAGAAAATCACCCTTGTATGGACTTCCGCCGATATTTCGTGGCAGTACATCATCGTTCCGTTCAGCGAAGAGCCCAAGGTAGAAAACCTTTGGAACGACAATCTCGAATCCACAGATTTCTACTACGCCCCCAATTGGAACCAAATCGACAATCCCGCTTTCACTCAGAATGGCGGCAACTACAAAGTGTCGCTCCCGAGCGCAACATTCGACACATGGCAGGCTCAGGTAAAACTCCTCTCCACCGTTGGCTCTGCGGCAGACAAGAATTACGACTTCTCCGTAATCATCACCCCCAACGCCAACCACGACAACGTAACCGTAAAACTCACACAGACCGGCGACGACGCCAACTACCTCTTTGAGGAGCACGGCATCAAGATTCAGGCTGGCAAACCCAACGAAATCAAGTTTACAGGCGTGAAGGGCGTTGACGCTGAAAAACTCTCGCTCGTATTTGACTTCGGCTGGAATCCCGAAAACTTCGAGGCTGAAATCTCCGACATCGTATTTGGCGAACACATTGGCGCAGTGGATGTTCCGGTTTGGAATTATA
>DGIK01000015.1:0-11897 GCA_002393195.1 Bacteroidales bacterium UBA3824
TGTATATCCCAATGGGCGGCAACCGTCAACATCAATGGCTCAACATATTCTGCGTGTGGTTTTTGACCGGTATGTGGCACGGTGCAAGTTGGAATTTTATCCTCTGGGGATTGTACTTCGGCATCATCCTCGTCATCGAAAAAATTTGGCTATTGAAGCCAATGCAAACGCTCCCCGCCCTCGGACACGTTTACAGCCTGTTGGCGGTTTATGTGGGATGGGGGATTTTTTATTTTGACGATTTTGGGACGATGCAGACATTCTTCAAGACATTCTTCCACGGCATGGGCGATTGGTCAGGCTTTGACGTCAAACAAGCCATCACCGGCAACCTCTGGCTGTGGATTGCGGCATTGACGTTGTGTATGCCCGTGCGCACATACGCGGAAAATCGCATCAAAAACCCAAAGATAAAATACGCCATACGCACCGTGCTCTCGCTCGTGATACTATTGCTGAGCGTTTCGCTGCTCGTAGGCGCCACAAACAACGCATTTTTGTATTTTAGATTTTAATCGACAATGAAACAGACACTTACCATAATTATAATCATAATAGCGACATTGACGGCAAAAGCCGACATCATCGACAGCCTCGCCACCTACAACGACACCACCGAAAACCGCGTAGTACCGGCATACGTAAATACAATATGCCCAAACGTGCCGCTGAGGATGTGGAAGCGAGTATGTGTAACAGGCAAGGGCGCAGAAATCCGCGCTTTTTCGCCGTGGAAAGGTCCTGCAACCTCCGTCATCGAATATGCAAATGTCGCCAACCTCTACAAAGAAACTTTTGGCGACAAGGTGCAGGTGTGGCTGATGCCATTGCCCACTGCGGCGGCATTTTACAGCCCCGTCAACAATCCCAACACCAAGGAAGAATATTCGGCAATCAACGCAATATTCCAACACGCCGCGCCCGATGTGCATTGCGTGGACGTTCACACGATATTGGCGCAACACGCCGACGAATACATCTACCTGCGCACTGACCACCACTGGGCACCACTCGGCGCATATTACGCCGCCAAAAGGTTTGCCGCGCTGGCAAAAGTGCCGTTCAGGGACATCAACGACACCACAAGTTACGAAAAACGGGTGATTCACAAGTTTTGCGGCACGATGTATAGTTTTAGCGGCAACGTCAACGTAAAAAACAATCCCGACGAGTTCACATACTGGCTGCCGATAGACGTGGATTATCACGCCGAATTTGTGGATTACACCTACAAAGGTCCACACCTTGTAACTGGCGAAAAGCCTTACAAGCCAAATACTTACTTCCGCGAATATCCCGACGGCAGTCCGATGGCATACTGCACATTTATGGGTGGCGACGCTCACCTGACATCAGTGAAGACTGACACAAAAAACGGCAGGCGCGTCCTCTTTGTCAAGGATAGCTTTGGTAACGCGCTCCCCGGATATTTGTTTTATTCGTTTGAGGAGCTGCACGTGGTGGATTGCCGCTACTTCAACCGAAACCTCGTGGATTACGTGGCGGAACACAATATCACCGACATTGTAATCTGCAACAACATGCACTTTGTGAGCGCGCCAAAAATCCTCAACGCACTCAGGGTGTATTTGACGCAAAACAAGAAGTAATTGAAGTGATTGAAGTGATTGAAGTAATTGAAATAATTGAATGAAATCTCCTGCTAAAACATACGTCATCATAACGTCGGCGGCATTTGCTGTGATGTTTGTAGTGCTCAACTTCTTTCCGCGCAGCACTTTTTCGGAACGGGAACGCCGCGACTTAGCGCACTTCCCAGATTTTGGCACGGCAAACCTGACCGACGGCAGCTACACCCGCGACATTTCGCATTGGTATTCTGACAGCGAACCATTCCGCGACGGATTCCTGTCTGTAAGCGAACTATTCGACCATTATAAAGGCATCACCATCAGCACCGAAAGCGGCGAACAGATAGCCATCGTATCGGGCGGCGGCAGCATCGAAGACCCCGGTCTCCTTGCCGGTACGGATGAGGACGACGAGGACGAGATTTCTGTTTCGGATGACATCACCGACGATACTCTCCAATCCTCAGCCGACACCACTGCACCCAAGCAGACCGTACCAAAATCCGACACCACCAGCGCAGCTTACAGCAAGACCAATTCGGGCGTGATGCTCGTCGGCAAAGAACCCAACGTCCGCGCAATGATGCTATTTGGCTGCTCGGCGGCATACGTCAAAAAATTCACCAACGCCGTCAACCTCTACCACGAGACATTCCCCGACATAAATATCTGGGTGATGCCGATACCGATTGCAATTGCATTTTATTGTCCCGAGGAAGCCCAAAAACTCGATTGGCCTCAGAAGCCGTGCCTCGACGCCGTGCAAAAAAATCTGGCGGAGGGCGTGCATTTTGTGGACATCTACCCGACATTGATGGAGCACAAGGACGAAGCCATCTACCTGCGCACCGACCATCACTGGTCGCCGCTCGGCGGATTTTACGCTTCGGAAGTGTTTGCAAAGAACGCGGGACTCCCTTTCCCAAGCATCGAGGAAGGCTACACCACCAAGGTCGTACACGGTTTTGTTGGCACAATGTACGGATATTCCAAAAGTCTGTCAGTAAAGAGGTCGCCCGAAGATTTTGTTTATTATTATCCTAATACCGACTTCACGACCTACGTAACAGCCTACGACCTCGACGAAGATTTCAAAATCACCAAGATGCACTCCGAGTGCAAGAGGGCTTATTTCGCAAAATTCAAAGACGGCAGCTCGGGCGCGTATTGCACCTTTATGGGCAGCGACAAGCAAATAACCCGCGTAGTAACCTCCGCCAACAACGGACGCCGCATCATCATCCTAAAAGACAGTTTTGGCAATACAATACCGAGCTGCCTTTTCTACGCATTTGAGGAAGTACACGTAATCGACTACCGCTACTTCACCCTCAATATGAAAAATTACGTAGCCTACCACAAAATCACCGACATCCTCTTTGCCAACAACCTCACATTCTGCGTCACGGGACACGCGGGCAAGGCATATACGCGATTCCTGACACAAGGAGGAGGAGGCAAAAGCGACGCCCCGGCAAAAGACACCGCAAAAGCCGCAGCACCCGTCACGGACACCGTCAAAGAAGACATCCCATCCAAAGACACAGTGCAATAGAGACTACTTGTGTACATATTTAATTTTTTTTAAATATAATTGCCATAAAAAAAATTATAAATAATTTGTTTTTTATTATTTCGGTGCTATATTTGCACGTAATAAGACAAAAAACTAATCATCAGATAGTATGGCAATATTCTTTGAAAAACAACTCAATAAAGCCACGCTCACAGGTCGTGTAGCGTTGGGCATCTCGCTGATAGTAATACCATTGGTGGTAGTGCTAATTGTATTGTTGGTGAAAATAGGCACCATCGATGATTACACCGACCAAATCAGCGACGAATACACAAAAATAACGCAGGCGACAGGGCAGACGGCGATTGGCACCGACATAAAAACAACCGCCGCACAAATCTCCGAAACGTCGTCATCGTGCAAGACCCACATCATCGTAGGTCTCATAATAGCGGCATTGATGTACATAGTGGCGTTCAAAGACTTCTCTCAACGCACCATCAAGTCGCTCAAAGACGGCATAGAAAACGCAAGGCTGCTCTCGGAAGGCAACCTAAACATCAACCTCGAATATTCGCCCAACAAGGACGAGGTGGGCACGCTCAACAACGCCATCTACGACCTCTCCAACAACCTCAGAAACATATTCAGCTCCATTCAGCATAGCGCGGACGAAATAGCCAACACAAGCCATCAGATGAATATGGCAAGTATGCAGATGAGCAATTCCGCCAACGAACAGGCAAGCTCGGCGGAGGAAGTATCGTCGTCGATAGAAGAAATGGCGTCGTCTATTCAGCAAAACTCCGACAACGCCCGCGAAACCGAGCGCATAGTTACTGAAACCGCCTCCACAATACAGAATTACAGCGAGACTTCCAAGAAGGCAGTACAGGCAATGAACGAAATCGCCCAAAAGATTTCCATCATCGACGAAATAGCCTTCCAGACCAACATCCTCGCGCTCAACGCCGCAGTAGAAGCAGCACGCGCCGGCGAACACGGCAAAGGCTTTGCAGTAGTGGCAGCGGAAGTGAGGAAACTCGCCGAAAGGTGCGCCATAGCAGCCAAGGAAATAGACACGGTAAGCTCTGATGGTCAAGACATTGCACAGCAGAGCGGCGCGGCATTTGCCAAAGTATTGCCCGACATCGAACGCACCACCACCCTCGTCCGCGAGATTGCAACCGCAAGCCGTGAACAAGCCACCGGCGGCGAACAAATCAACATCGCAGTACAGAGGTTCAATATGTCAACGCAGCAATTTGCCTCCATCTCCGAAGAAGTCGCCACCAATTCCGACATCCTCAAACAAGAATCCCAAAACCTTGTAGAAATCCTCGGATTTTTCAAGCAATAATGAAAATACAAAAATACTTAGCACATTAATGGCAACTCCGTCAACGTGCTAAAAATAGGTAGCTCACGGACTACCCTTTGCGATTTCGCGCCGTTGGCGCTACGGGCGATTGGCATTTGGTGTAGGGACGCGGCGCGCCACGTCCCTACCTTCGCCGCCACTACCTGAATATCCTCATCAGCCGAAATGAAACGACACATCTCGATATAGCCATGCAGTACGACATTTTGCCAAATCGTCCCACTGTTTTTCAATCTCTACGATATCTTTTAATTGTGCCATATTTTCGGGTTATCGGTTTCGGTTTTCAGTTCTGGCTTTCGGTTCGGGAAACAAGGCTAATTATCTGCACCGCACCGCGCGAACCGACTGACCGTAGACATGGTAGAGATCGCGCACGCCGCGGCGGTCAGAGCTGAAGTACAACTCCCAAGTGTTGACAAAGCTGTTGGCCGAGGACGACCAATAGTTGCCGTCGGAACCGGCGCCGTAGAGGTCAGAACCGTCGCGAGAGCCAGCGGCGGGAAGAAAAATTGAATTTGAACTTATACGGCTCTTTACGATATATCCTGCCACACCTTTGCCATTATAATCATCCGTCCACTCCCATTCGCAATTTTCACTCAATTCATCACACTCTGCTTTTGTCGGCATACGCCAATTGCTGCCCATATTGACTGTGGCGGCATCGTGAGCGGCATCAAGAACAGATGGACTGCCTTTAAATCTGTACGTTTCCTTACTATACTCATCCTTCGTCGTTACCTCGCCCCACGCGTAACAACCGCCGTAATTCCACGGATTCTTCGCGCCGACATTGCAGGTAGCCCAGAGCGTGCCGGAGGGCAAGCCGAGGTCAACGTAGTCATACATCATTTCGGGATTGTTGTTGGGCTTGTCATTGTTAGTGCCGTCGTTATGCTTTGCAACTATCTTGCAACTGAAACTCTTCTCGTACACGCCATAGCCGTCGGCCACCGCCACTTTCACTGTGTGGCTGCCGACCGGCAACGCCGACACGTCGTACACCAAAGAGCCATCCGATGTAGATTTCATCACCGAGCCATCCACCGATAGATGGATATCAACAGCCTTGCTTACATTGACTTCCACCGTGGCATACTCGCCTGAATATGCTTCGTTGACGGGTGTCAACGTGATGTTCCAATCTGGCATTTCCTCCGCCTCCTCGCCGCAACTCCATTGGAGCAATGCCATCAGCAACGGGATGATTAGTATGAATTTGGTTTTCATTTTTTTATGTATTTTGTGTTAATGGTTGCGTAAAAAAAATCTTACGATTTTATCATCATAAAAATGCCGGAACTTTCGATGTCTCTAACTTCTACTAATACCGGCATTGGGATGTGGCAAGCACATTCGATTTTATTCCGCAGCACGGCGGAAAGGGATAAAAAATCTGTTTAAAAACTGTATCTTCCGTCATTTTTAAATTTAGGGGAGCAAGACAAGGCGGAAACCGTTGTTGTTGTTCCTGTTGTCAGGGTTGTTGTTGTTACGGTTTGATACGCGGCAGTTCTTGGCGTTGTTGTTCCAAGAGCCACCACGAAGAACGCGGTTGGACCCCGACGATTTTTTAACCCGAAATTACTTTATGTCTCAAACGCTTTGAATACGAATGTTGCGTAAAAGCAACCAATGGCATTATATGCCTCTGATATTCAGCCTGCGACCATATTCCCAAATGCAAATTTCGTTCATAATCATAATATCTGGTCACAAAACGATGTCGGCTCCTACGATTAAGCAATATCTTATGTCTAAACAATTTGTACCCGAGAAACTGGATTCCTTTTATATAATTGCTGAATATCGGCGGTTTCAACACAAGTACATTCTTAACAGCAAAAGCGTTTATACAATCAAAATCGTATTTTAATTTTTCCATCGATGCCTCGAACACCAAAATATCGTCCATATAACGTACATAGCACGGTATCTTCAATACCTCTTTTGCATAATGATCCAAATCAGAAAGATAATAGTTTGCAAAATACTGACTCGTCAGGTTGCCAATTGGCAGTCCAAAACCAGGTTTCACAGAATACGAATCTATGATTTTGAAAAAAATCTTCAACAATGTCTTATCCTTGAAAATCCTCAAAAGTTTGCGTTTGAGATTTGCATGGGGGACAGAATCAAAATATTTTCTAAAATCCAGTTTCAGTATATAATCGTACCTACTAAAAGCCTTGAATGCCGTATCTATGGCTGCGTACTGACCTTTGCCCCTGCGTGTAGCGTATGTATCGGATATAAACTGCCGCTCAAAATACCTATTGCACACATTCATTAGGGAGTGATGCAACACGCGCTCGTCAAACGCAGCCGCACAAATAGTCCGCTGCTTCGGGTCGTATATTTCAAACGTGTGATATTTGCCAACGCTGACCTCGCCACTGAGTATGGCATTTTTGAGTTTTTCTAACTCGACATCAATGTTTTCGGTGAAGCACAAGACCTCTTTTGCACATTGCTTGCCACGTTTTGCCTTGACAAATGCCAATTGAAGATTAGACAAATCCGCTATGCTCTCTGTAAGGTTTCCAGCTCGTTTCATTTTGTGGGCGTTACATTGGGCATCTGACAAAAAGCCGAGGCATATTTATCCACCTTTGCCTGTCCTATACCCTTGATTGTGAGCATATTCTCAGGGGTAATTGATTCCAATTTGGCTATTTCGGCAAGTTCGGCATCGGTAAATACCGCATACGGTGGTACGGAAGCGGCATCGGCTGTCTGTTTGCGGATTTCGCGCAAACGCGAAAAAACCGCGAAAGTCTTTTCGTCCAACACCTCCCTGTAATCCACCTTCTGTTTGCCTTGCGGAGCAAAGGTGTTGGTCGCAGTATTTTCCACATAATTGACACAAAAGCACCAATACCCTGTCTCTTGCGTGGTGAAAAAATGCCGCTCCACATTAATCACCTTGTTTGAACGTATAAAAACGTTCAGCTCATCATTGACGGCTTCGCCGCCAAACATCGGAATTGTGAATATCTTTATTTGCATTTTCTATATTTTTTTTCTTAAATCAATTTTTCTCGGTCAGCTTCGTAGCGCCCCCCCTGCTCCGCGGGGCGCACTCAGCTGACCTTGAAAAATTTCATATATTTTTTCCCTCCATCCTTTGGACGGAAGAAACAGTTTTTAACTCAGGGGAGCAAGACAAGGCGGAAACCGTAGCGGCCGTACCTGTAGCCAGGGGTGCTGATGAAACGGTAGGATACGCGGCAGTCCTTGGCGCGGCGTTGTACCAAGAGCCACCACGAAGAACGCGGTAGGACCCCGACGATGCACCTTGCGGATTGTTAGATGGACTTTGTGAGTAATATCCTGAATCATACCAATCCTGACACCACTCCCAAACATTGCCTGACATATCATAAATGCCAAGTTCGTTGGGGGCTTTGGTGGCAACAGGATGAGTTTCGCTGCTTGAATTGCCATCATACCAAGCAACGTCGCCAATCTCGTCGCCGCCGGAATAAACATATCCCTTCGACCATCTACCGCCACGTGCAGCATACTCCCACTGCGCCTCGGTGGGCAGGGCAAAATCGTAGCCAGTAAAATAGTTGAGTTTGGAGATGAAGTCCTGGCAGTCGTCCCAGGAAACTTCTTCCACGGGGTAATCGTCGCCATTTTTGTAATAGCTCGGATTGCTGCCCATAACGGCTTGCCATAGAGCCTGTGTAACCTCGGTCTGCCCTATGTAATAATCGCCGAGCGTTACCTGATGCACGGGACTCTCGTCCGAGTCACCGTTTTCTGACCCCATATCGAATGTGCCGCCAGAAACGAGCACCATTTTGAACGACACACCGTTTACTGTGATGGTCTTGGTGTCTGTATCGCCGACGGCAGGCTCTCCGTAGCGGCTGGATTTTGATGTGTAGAAATAATTTGCCTGTTCGTCCCACCACCGCGTGTTTTTCCACTTGGAGTATTCGGTTTCTACTCTGGTGGTTACGTTCCTCGCATACCAGTCGGTAGTGGTCAATATAGGCTTGGCATCGCCGCCAAACGCATTTACAAACGCGCCCTGCTCGATGTCCACAAGCGAGGAAGGCAGCGTGATGCTCTGCGTAAAACCGCAGCCCATAAAGGAGCACCTGCCAATTTTCACCAAGTTGGACGGCATTTGGAATCCTCTCAGGTTTTTGCAATTTAAAAAAGCGGAGGCTTCTATTATGGTAACGCTTTCTGGCAGTCTGCACTCGTAGAGGTTTTTGACACCAGACATAAAATTGATCCACACTTCCGTCATACCTTTTACTTTTGAGAAGTCAAGATATACATTTACATTGTCGTCGCCCCTTGCGTCCAGCGCATTTCTTATGTCTATGCTGCGAACATAGTTGCCAGTAATCACCAGCCTGTAAGTACGGTTAGATTCAAGATTACGTATAAATCCAGCCGCCTCGCCGTAGTCCACAGTATATTCTGGAACGTCCGACTCCCCCTTATTGTAGTACATATACTTGATGTTCTTAGTCCATTGTGGCTCACCCTGGTACACATCGCCGCCTGACTTGGCATCCCATTCAGCCTGATTTTCGGTAATATGCCAGGCACCGCTGTTGTTATGGTCGCCAAGGGTGATACGGATATTCTCCGGACAGCCGTAAAAAGCATACGGGCCTACCTTGATTACATTCTTTGCCGCCACAGACGCAAGATTGGCGCAGCCAGAAAACGCAGACCTGCCGATTCTGTCCGCCTCCGTCGACGAGACAGAATAAAGGCCGTCCCAACCGCTGAAATACGAATCAAGTTGTGAATGACTGTTGATGACGACATCGGCCTTGATGTCTGGACGCTGTTTCAGGGCTGCCGCGAGTTCGTCAAATTTTGAGATGGTGTAGCCTTTTTCGAATACAAAAACGTAACGTCCTTCATAGCATCTGCCGACATTGGCGGCGGTGATGTTGGTAACCTTTTTCCTATGCACGAAATACCACGAATACTGGTCGCCAACATTGGGATTGCTTGCGTCATAATAGCCCGCATTGGAGAAGTCGTGCTTGGTGATGTCGTATGTCTGGTCGAACTTGTATTCGCGCCACTTTGCCTCCGACTGTGTCCTTGCCCACAGATTCGGATCCTCAAACTTAACGTTTTTCAGTTTTGGACAATTGATAAACGCGCTCTCCGCCATACGGGACACAGACGCCGGAATGGTGATTGACGCAAGCGCAGTACAACCCTCGAAAGCGCGCTTGTCGATGACGAACACATTGCCAAGGTTCACTGTTTCGAGGTTGTAACAGCCTTTGAACGCGTCTTCTCCAATCACCTTGCAGTTGTTGGAGACAACGTTGACAATCCTCAGCCGCTTGCAGTTCTCATACGTCCTCGGACTGACGTCGTTTTTGACATCGGTGGAGGTAATCCAGTCCCACAGAGCCTCCGCACATTCACCGATGAAATCAGCTACGTCTTCTACAACATCCTGCACATCGTCCACAAACTCGTCGGTACTGTACTTGCTCAGTCTCTTAGACTGCGCCTTTGCGTCGCCGATGTTGACAATTTCGAGGTCTGGACATTCGGCAAATGCCCTTTCCGGCATCTGCACATTGTCGGGTAGAGTAATCTCTTTGAGGTTGGCGCAGCCTTGGAAGTTGATGGTCTCCGGCTCGCAGCCTGAGAGGTCGAGGTTGATGGAAGCCTTGCCCTTGCTGATGCTCTGGGCGAGTTCTTTGATTTCGCTCTCGGAGCAAGAGCCTTTGAGCACGATGTCGGTGGCGTCCGTAGATGCCGTGGAGACAGAATTGACGTACTGCACAGCTTCCGCAACGGATACCGCGCCCTGCGGCGGCGTTACATTGTTGCCTGGTTGTTCAGGCAGCTCCTTGCCCGACTCCACGTTCCACGAAGGATTCTTTGGAGAGGTCTCCTCATCCTTGCTGCACGATTCTGCGCCCGCCAGCAATATGGCGGCGAATGTCATCAGAATCAAAAATCGTATTTTTTTCATGATTATTATTGTTTTGATTGATACAATGTTGTTAGGTATTGAGGCATACAAATACAAAAATCCCTTGTGCATAGCTTTCCTAATATGGAAAACCATGCACAAGGGATTGTATAAGTCATATAACTATCTGATTTATAGGGGTTTACCTCCATTTATATTTCATATTTTTGAGTTGATCGCATTTCATGGCGTGTAAGTATTGGTGGATTATACATCGACGCAAATGTAATGAAAAAATCACAATATAATGCAAAAAATGTGAAATTTTTTTGCGACATTACTATGATTTCACGATATTGCCCGCCGCATACAGCGCAAGTATCGTGCTATTTTAGCAAAGTTTGCTGCAACAATTTCTACCATAATTCTACAAACAAACGATTTCATCAACGGCAATGCCAGTCATTTCAGCGATGTCGTCGATGGAGAAGCCTTTGGAGAGCATCTTGCGTGCGGTGGCAATAGCTTGTTGTTTTGCGCCTTCGGCAATTCCTTCCACACGCCCTTTCTTCTCTCCCTCAGAAAATCCTTCCGACCGTTCTCTTATCATCGCATTGCGCTGCGTCATTATTTCGAGACGGTAGTCATTGTACTTATAGAGGTCGCCATCCGAATAGGCTGAACGTTGCACTATTTTCAACGCCTCGCTTATTTCAGGATTGTCGGTCAAGGCTTCGTCAACGCTTTGCGTCGATTCATCTATCTCCGTCAAAAACCTGAGCCATAATTCCTTGATGGCACGGTTGCCACGGTCGGCGGGCTTGTATTTGGGCAATTCTACAAATATCAACGCAAGATCCTTACGGATGTCGTCTGGGTGGTTCTTGTTGGAGATGTAGAACTCCTGCATATAGCCGTCGTCGCCCTCGTAGTCGAAAGCGTCGTCGTTGACAAGCGCAAGCGCGTACACCTCGCGCAGGCGTTCGAAGGCAGAGCCTTTGTCCAACTGTTTGGAATACATCGATGCGACGTTAAACAACGTCCGCGAGAAAAACTCCCCGTTCCAGAGCGACTGCATTTCAACGATGAACCCGCGCCCATAATTGTCGGTGCAGCGGACATCCACAATGGATAGTTTTTTTGCAGGATTATCGGGGACGGTCTCGTTGGTGAGGTACTCCACGTTCACTATCTCCATACCCTTCGGCAACGGCAAAAGCGCATTGAGAAGGCTCTTGACGAGGTTGGGATGCTCGCCAAACACCTTCTTGAAGGTCAAATCAACTTTTGGATTGAGGTACTTGGACATAGTGCTATGCGTTTGATTGTTTAACGCCACAAAAATAATGTTTTTTTTAAAAAAAAGGAAAGTTTTTCTTCGATAATAACAAAAAAAGACGGCCGTGAAATTCATCACAGCCGTCCCTGAAAAAATTGGCGATTACCTACTCTCCCACATCGTATCGCAGTACCATCGGCGCAAGC
>DGIK01000015.1:11996-12198 GCA_002393195.1 Bacteroidales bacterium UBA3824
CCCCGCCGCTATCGTCACCTAAAATTTTTTTTCAATGCATAATTCACAATGCACAATGCATAATTACTTGTATGCAGAACAATATCTTAAAAAAATCCTTGACAGACTGAATAAAGCGTAAACGACTTGTTTGTTTTGAATTGTCAACTGCCAACTGTCAATTAACTTTCAACTTTCAATTTTCAATTTCCAATCCCCAAAG
>DGIK01000224.1 GCA_002393195.1 Bacteroidales bacterium UBA3824
GTAAGTCCGTTGGGCTGCAACCACAGATTGGCGGCTATGTCGGAGCCAACTATCGCAAACGGCACTCCCGTGGCGTCTCGCAGCATGTATTCGCCTAAGATTACGTTGTTGGGGATGTCGCAGACTTGCGCGTACCATTCGTCAACGCCCTTGATGGTGGCGATGTACTGGTAATTGTCGTATTGGAACAGAGCCGTCTCCTCCACCGTAAATGACACGGCGTCAATTCCTTCGATGTCGGAGAGTTGGCGGCGTACATTGTCGTCCATCGTGAATGATTTGCCCTTTGTGGCGGTGATTTTGAGGTCGGGGTCAAACTGATTGACCATCGAGCTGATTATGGAATCAAACCCGTTGAACACTGACAATATCACCACCAACGCCGCCGACATGCCCGCCACGCCCAATATGGCGATGAACGAGATGACATTGACGAGGCTCAGCTTGCGCGAAAACAAGTACCTCCGGGCTATGTGGGCGGCAAGGTGCATGGTGTTTTATTTGATGGCTTTTACGATGAGTCCTGTGCCGGTCTTGTGTGTCGTGATGGTGTCTATCCAATTGAGGATGAACGCCCACGGATATACCACGATGTAATATGGTATCAGCAATAGGAGCAACGCTTTGGAGGCATTTACCATGATGATGGGCCATTTCATCGAGAGCGTCCATGCGATGGAGCCGGGCGTGCCGTATGAATATTTGGCTTCGATGTCAGAAAATCCGGCGTTGCGGAGTTTTTGCTGGATGTCGTCGATATTGTAGCCGTCGCGGACGTGTTCGTCGATGAAAGAATGTTCGTGTTCGTCGTGCACGTCGGAGCCGCCTTGGTCGGATGGCGTGGATATGAGCAACACGCCGCCTTTGCGGAGCGACTGGCAGAGGTTTTGGAAAACTTTTTCGTCTTCCAAAATATGCTCCATCACGTCCACAGACAGCACGAGGTCGTATGTGTCGGGCTGCGAAAATTCGGTGAGGTCGGCGTATTGGAACTTCACGCGGTCGCCGCGTCCAATTTTGGTGAAGAATTGGTTGCAGTCGTCTATCTGTTCCTGCTTGACGTCAACGCCGAGGATTTGGGCTTTTTTCAGGTACGACGATACAAAAAAGTCGTACTGACCGTATCCGCTGCCTGCGTCGAGCATTCTGATCTCGTCGTTGCGGCGGCTGCGGTAGAGGTTTTTGATTTCGCGCTTGATGTACCACGCCCTCAGCAGCAGGAGGTCGAGCAGCCTGTAAAACAGTTTGCGCATCCACGCCGCCTTGTTGAAGATGTTGCCAAGGGTCTTTTTTACGGGATCGTACTGCATGATTATTCTTCGGGGGTGATTGCGTCGTCGGTGTTGGGTCGCTTGGCTTTTTCGAGGAGGTAGTTGATGCGCTCGGCATAGTCGAGGGAGTCGTCGAGGAAAAATTTGAGTTCGGGGATTATCCTCAATTGATGCCTCAATTCCTTGCCGAGAGCGTAGCGGATGTCCTTGGACTTCTTCTCGATGAGGTCGAAAGTGTCCTTGCGCTTGTCGGCGGGGAATATCGATACGTAAAGCCGCGCCTCGGCGAGGTCGGGCGTTATCCTCGTTTCCGTAACCGAAACCATCGCCCCCGGATATTGGGCGGCGTTGAAGAGGAAATAATTTGCCGCCTCTTTCTGCACGAGACGGCTCACTTTATTTTGTCTTGTTGTGTCCATTGCTGTTTTTCTTAAATTTGGCACAAAGGTATATTTTTTGTATGATAAACAAAAATTATTGTGTGAAATCTATTTTCCAAATACTCTTTGCACAATCACTCATATACTGCTGACGTTTGTTTATAGATTCTCCGTTCCATTCCGCATAATGCTCGGGAATTGATTTCGTTGTTTCAAAATTTGACCGCGTGTATACAACCTTTTTTTCTTCGTATGATCTATTTTCGACTCCTCTATTGTAATTCTTTTCAAGTAAACATATATTGCCAAGTCGATAAATAAGTGAATCAAAGTCATAATTGTTTTCACCCCATTCTTCACCTGGGTTTTGTGGCAGAATATGTTCTATCGTATCTGTTTCACTATTGGATGATATATCTCGTGTGCCCCCTTTGAATCTTTCATACTTACCAAGAATATACTTGACAATTTTGTTATTTCTTGAATTATCAACAAAACTTTTAGTTGAAAAAGAATTAACAAATTCATTGTCATCTACATATACCTCTCTTAGTTGTGATTTTGAATATGTACCACTATTTGAAATTTGTGTTGCAATATTATTATAAATTCGCTCAATGTCATTCGGATTTTTTCCACAAATGACATTATAACGGAATCCAACAACGACAATATCTTTCAATAACCTTTCAAACATCGATATGTCCAGATGTTTATACGCTGCCATCAATAATGAAAACGGTTGTCTCATATTGAAATCCCTCAACAAACCGATATTTTCAGATATTTCACGGTTACCATGCCATAATTCATCATTGGCATCACGCAGAGCCATGTAAACATCGCTGTATCCTAGCATTTCTGTTACCAAAGCAAAAACTTCGACATCCTTTTTTATCGAATCTCTAATTGCTTTGAATAGGTCGTTTGCACGTACTGTTTTATGTTTAGAATTCCAGTAATACCTAATAAAATCGGGTAATCTTTCAGCTTGAATGTTTTTTGTCAAATCAGACCACTTCCTTTCAAGAATTAAAATTCTATCAGGATGTTGAGATGTGTTGTCAACTAAGGAAAATAGGTAATTCTTCAACAGGTCGGCAGATGACAATTTAACTCCACGAGCATTTAAAGTTTCAAAGACTTTAAATGCGTTCATTTCATCAGTTACTCTAATTGTTGTAAAATATAAATTATCAACAATATATGTAATTAACTCCGCGTACTCTTTTCCTGTCTTATACTTATTGACCAGTTGTTTTTCGTACCATTCAAAACACTTTTTCATAAGTTTTTCTGTGTAAGAAGTATTGCGGTATTTTAGCTCGCCTAATTTGACAATATATTCCTTATAGTATCCATCGTTATTCCTGTTAAGAACCAAAATATTGTCATATTCTAACGATACAGGATCTACATTACCAATGTATGTGTCTTTCAGCGTTTGAACTCGTTGCGAATTTTCTTGAACTTCCTCGCCCTTGTTAATCAATTTCTGAATAGATTTGATTGCTGCCAAAATTATCATAGTAATGGTAATAAAACGTTGTTGTCCATCAATAATGAGACAATTCTTGCTGTCATTCACCTGCAGCACCAAATATCCCATATAATGTTGGGTCTTCTCAGCATAGATATTTTCAATATCATGCCATAAATCATCCCATTGTTCTATTTCCCAAGAGTAATCTCTTTGGAACTTTGGGATGATATATTTACCACCGCTTCTGATCAAAGCACTAAAATTGGCAGTCGTTGAGTCTTGAATTCCGTACATAACCGTCAAGTATTGATTATTGTTTCCTATATTAATCCATCTTACGACGCATTTGCGCCGCTGACAATCTCGATAATCTCGTTGGTAATCGACGCCTGACGAACCTTGTTGTATTGGAGGTTGAGGTCTTTGATGAGTTCGGTGGCGTTGTCGGTCGCCTTGTTCATGGCGGTCATACGCGCACCTTGCTCGCCTGCAAAACTCTCCGCCAACGATGCAAACAGCGTGAGTTTCAGCCATTGTGGTATCAACGATTTTACGATGCTGTCCTTGTCGGGCTCAAAGATGTAATCTGACCTATACTTGTTGGTGTTGGCAGATTTCACAGCCTCAAACTTCAACGGAAGATAACTCCTGTCGCTCACATTCTGCACAGCTGGATTTACAAACTCATTGAATACCAACCTGATGCTGTCAAAAACTTCCTCCTCATAAAGTTTAGTAACCTCGGCGGCAATAGCCGACGAAGTGGCAAAATCCACCTTGTCGATGGCGTCGATGTCGCTCTTGTAAACCGCAAAGCCCGCCTTGGAAAGAAGTTCGGTGATTTTGCGGCCGATGGTGTAGAATTTGACGGTAACATTGGGATTTGCAGCCTTTTCGCGGGCGACGAGAGCCGTGCAATACTTGAAGATGTTGCTATTGAAACCGCCGCAGAGTCCCTTGTTGGAACTTACAGCGATGACGAGGACATTGTGCACGTCGCGTTTGGCGGTGTAGATATTGTCGTCGTCCTCCGCCAAATTTTCGGAAAGTTCTGCCAAAACCTCCTGCATCTTGTTTTTATACGGCACAATCTTCGATACAAAATTTTGCGCCTTTCTGAGTTTGGCAGCCGCCACCATCTTCATCGCCGATGTTATCTGTCGGGTCGATGTTACGGAGGCTATCCTGCCGCGTATTTCCTTCAAGTTTGCCATTGTCGCAAATCTAAATTAGTTACCAACAAAAATTGTATGTGTGCGCCGGCTTGCGCCGACTTTTTTTATCCAAAAATTAAAAGAATTGGGAAGAATTAAAAGAATGGATTTCTGAGCAAAAATATTTTTGATTCCAATTTCATCACAATGATAAAATTCTTTTAATTCTTTATCCTTCTTTTAATTTTTGGTTATAAAAACCAACGCCGCAAGGCGGTGGTTGATGTAAAAAATTGCGGCGGGCAGTATCGCACCGCCGCATTTCAGAGGATGAGAGATAAATGATTCTTATTGTTTGTAATTGGCGGCTACGTCGGCTGCCAAAGTCTCGATGGCCTTGGTGATGTCATCGTTGATTGTGCCCTTGGAGAGCGGTTCGAGAACGTCCTTCTTGTGAGTTACCTCCAATTTTTCGAGGAACTCTTTCTCAAATTCGCGCACCTTGTCGAGCGGAACATCCTTCATCAGATTGTGCGTACCACAATAGAGGATTGCAATCTGTTGCTCCACGCGGTAGGGCGAATATTGCGGCTGTTTGAGGATTTCCACGTTGCGGCGACCTTTTTCGAGCACGGCAACTGTGGCGGCATCGAGGTCGGAGCCGAATTTGGAGAACGCCTCCAACTCGCGGAACTGAGCCTGATCCAATTTCAACGTACCTGCCACTTTCTTCATCGCCTTGATTTGCGCGCTACCGCCCACACGCGACACCGAGATGCCGACATTGATGGCGGGACGCACACCGGCGTTGAAGAGGTTGGATTCCAAGAATATCTGACCGTCGGTGATGGAAATCACATTGGTCGGGATGTACGCCGAAACGTCGCCTGCCTGAGTCTCGATAATAGGCAACGCCGTCAATGAGCCGCCGCCCTTCAGCATCGGGCGTATTGACTCGGGCACGTCGTTCATATTCTTTACCACTTCGTCGTTGTCGATAATCTTTGCCGCACGTTCCAAAAGACGTGAGTGCAGATAGAACACGTCGCCCGGGTAAGCCTCACGTCCCGGCGGCCTGCGGAGGAGCAACGACACTTCGCGGTACGACACAGCCTGTTTGCTCAGGTCGTCGTACACGATGAGCGCGGCGCGACCCGTATCGCGGAAAAATTCGCCGATGGCAGCACCCGCGTATGGCGCGTAATACTGCAATGCAGCCGGTTCGCTCGCCGTAGCCGATACGATGACTGTGTAAGGCATTGCGCCCTTCTCCTCCAATGTCTTGGCGATGGAGGCTACTGTGGAGCCCTTCTGGCCTATCGCCACATAAATACAATAGACGGGCGTACCCTTGTCGTAAAATTCTTTTTGGTTGATGATTGTGTCGAGGGCAATCGCCGACTTGCCGGTCTGACGGTCGCCGATGATAAGTTCGCGCTGTCCGCGTCCGATGGGAATCATCGCGTCGATGGCCTTGATACCAGTCTGCAACGGCTCTTTCACCGGCTGGCGGTACAACACGCCCGGAGCCTTGCGTTCCAGCGGCATATTGTATAGTTCGCCGGCAATCTCGCCCTTGCCGTCGAGAGGTTCGCCGAGGGTGTTTATGACGCGCCCGAGCAATCCTTCTCCGACATTGATGGAGGCAATCTTGCCCGTGCGCTTTACCTGCGAACCCTCATGGATGTCGTCGGACGGGCCGAGTAGCACCGCTCCCACGTTGTCTTCTTCGAGGTTGAGCACGATGCCCTTGACACCGTTTTCAAACTCTATCATCTCGCTCGCCTGCACATTGGACAATCCGTAAATGAGCGCAGTACCGTCCGCCACTTGCAATACGGAGCCCACCTCGTTGAGGGAGACCTCCGTCTCTATGCCTTGCAACTGACGCTTGATGATTTCGGATACTTCGCCCGCTTTGATAGAAGCCATAGTTGTTTGAGTATTTAGTATTTTTACTTTAAATTTTCCTTTATTTTCGCGAGTTGTGTCCTCACGCTCGCGTCATAGACCTTGTCGTCCACCTGAACGATAAGGCCGCCGATGATTGCGGGGTCTATCTTGACGCTGAGTTCCACGTTGGAGCCGCCGCCTACTTCGAGGGCGAGTTGTTTGACACGCTCCTTCACCTGTCCCGACGTCTCTACCGCCGAGGTGATTTGGACGCGCTTGATGTTCTTGCTCCGTGCATAAAACTCGGCGAAATTAAGGCACACCATCCGCAGGAAGTTTTCGCGCTTGTTTTTGACAAGCACCTTGAAAAACTCCACCGTCAACGCGTTGAAATGCTCCTTGAAGAGGTTGTCGAATATCTCAACCTTCTTGCTGTCTGCCACGACGGGGCTTTCGAGCAGAGCCTTGAAGTCCTGCGACGAATTTACACAGGCAAGTAGCGACGCCATATCCGAACGTACCGCGTCCTCGCTGTGCGCCTCCTCCGCCGCCTGCAACAATGCCTTGGCGTACCTCACCGATATTTTGCTATCGTTCATAGTTGGCTAAGATTATTATAATTAGTTGAGACTAATGTTCTTGACAAGTTCCTCTACGTACTCGCCTTGTTTTGCCTCGGTGCTGAGTTCGCGGCGGAGGATTTTTTCGGCGATGCCCACCGAGAGTTCCGCAACCTTGCTCTGGAGTTCTGCCTTGGCGGCCTCCTTCTCAGCCTCGATTTCCTGACGCGCCGATTGGATTATCTTGTCTGCCTCCGCCTTGGCTGCGCTCTGGGCCTCGGCTACAATCTTGTCCTTGGTCTCCTTCGCCTCGCGGAGCATCGCCTCGCGCTCGGCACGCGCCTGACGCATAATCTCCTCGTTCTCAGCGGTCATCTTCTCCATCTGAGCCTTGGCTGCGTTGGCGGAATCGAGGGACTTGGCAATCTCGTCCTCGCGGTCCTGTATCATTTTCAGGAGGGGCTTCCACGCAAACTTTTTGAGTAGCAACAGCAATATCGTGAACGATACCACCATCCAAAATAGAAGCCCGAAATCCGGAATCACTAAATCCATATCAATTTCTTTTTTACAAGTTTCAAATAAGTATTCTGCCCTTTGCCAACCGCATCGCGGCAGAATACCATTTCTTGATTAGAATCCGCCTCATTAGAGGATTACCAACAGACAGCAAACCACAGCGAAGAAGGCAACACCTTCCACGAGTGCTGCGGCAACGATCATATTGGAACGGATGTCGCCAACAGATTCAGGCTGACGTGCGATGGCCTCCATTGCGGAAGAACCAATCTTGCCAATGCCAAGACCTGCGCCCAATACTGCGAGGCCGGCACCTACGCCTGCACCAAAATGCGCCATAAATGACGGATCCTGTACGCCGTCGAGCAAGATGCTCAAAATGTTCATAAGTGTCATATCTGTAACTATTTATGATTATTAATAATAAAAATTGTCTAATTCGTTTGTCGTTTGAGACGCACGGCGATTGTTTGAGACGCACGGCCGTGCGTCTCTACGTTTAATGTGCGACCTCTACCGCTTTCTCTTCATGTTCGCCGCCGACAGCCATGCTGAAATATATCGACGACAACAGCGTGAATACGTATGCCTGGATGAATGCAACGAGCAATTCAAGCAACGACATAAATATCGTGAACACCACCGACACCGTAGCCACGCCGTAGCCCGCAGCCACCGACTTTGCGCCGAATATGAATATCAGCGAGTAGAAGCTCAGGGCGATGATATGGCCTGCGGTAATGTTGGCAAAGAGACGAACCATAAGCACAATCGGCTTGGTGAATACGCCCATAATTTCCACGATAGGAATGATGGGCGGGCATTTGAGCCACAACGGCACACCGTGAGGCCAGAAGATGTCTTGCCAATATTCCTTGTTGCCGGAGAATGTCGTTATTATAAAGGTAAACAATGCCAATACGCACGTTACAGCGATGTTGCCGGTGAGGTTGGCACCGCCGGGAAGTATCGGCACGAGGCCGAGAAGGTTGTTGATGAAAATGAAGAAAAACACTGTCATCAGGAACGGCATAAACCGGTCGCCGTTTTTCTTGCCGAGCGATGCGTATGCGATGTCGTCGCGCACAAAGAGCACCAACATCTCCACAGCATTATAAAAGCCGTGTGGAGCCTTGCCCGTGTTGCGCTGGTAATACTTCCTCATGCCGATGAATATAAAGCAAATCAGGCACATGCTGAATAGCATTGCAAATACATTTTTTGTAATCGAAAAGTCCCACGGACGCTCGCCCGTAGATACCTCCACGATTTTTCCCTTGTTGGGTTCGGAGTCGCTTATCTTGAATCCCTCATACTCTGCGTGTCCGTGATGGAAGTTGGACGACATGAAGATATGGAATCCGCTTTGCTCACTATATAATATACACGGCAACGGCAGACTGAGATGGAAGTCGCCAAATGTTGCGATATGCCATTCGTAGGCATCGCCGATATGGTTCATGATGAAGGGTCCGGGGTTGAATGCCTCGCCGCTGCCCTCTCCGGCGGCTTCGTGTCCGCCATCTTCCTGCGCAAAAGTGGCGATTGACATCATCAGCATCAACGCCAACATCAGTATTTTTTTATGTAAATTCATAATTAACAGTCGATTTGCTATCCGTGATGATATGCTTTTTTTTGTTTCCTAAAATTAGAGAGGATTTTTGATATAAAAAAATTTTTTTTCAATTATTTAACAAGAATTTAACGACACCCACTAATAATACACTGTATGTCAGCCAAATATGATGTGAAATTTTTATTAATATTTTATTTGCGACAACTTGTCTTGCGCCCCGATTCCCGTCTGAATTACCTTGTGCATACAATTCCCCCTTAACAATCTTTAACAACCGCTCTCCACGCCCCTACAAAGCCATTTCCATCAAATTTAGGCGGTTTTTCCTTTGAGAAACCCTTATTATATTTTGTTATCATAAAACAACGACTATGTTATAAAAAAATATTTGCTATTGCGTATCTTGAAGTGTAATTTTGCTGTCGATAAGATTGATGTTTAACTGATAAAAACGTAAAAACAATGAAAACAATTCTTACAATCATCCTTGCCGTCCTCTTTGCCGCCAACTCTTTTGCGCAGACGGCATACCAACAGAAATGCAATCAGATTTTCGTCAAGTATATGAAACTGATTGCGGCAGGTATGGGCAGCAAGTGGGGTGCTGCCGAGCAAATTGCGTTGGGCAACAGCGGATATTCCGAGAAGGGCGCAGCCATCATTAAGCCCATTTTGATGGGATATTGCATTAATACTGGCAAGAATTATGACGCTATGTGCAAACAACTGGACGCGGAATATGCCGCCGCCCGCAAACTGATGAACGCCGACGAAAAGTTTGCGTGGAAGGTCAACGAAGAGTCCCAAGTGCCATACGGCAGGGCAAAATGGCAATCGGCGGCTGACTTCAAAGAATGGAGTCAGAAAGGCGAGTTTGAAACCACCGAACAGCACGAGAACCGTCTCAAAGAACAGGCGCGCCCAAAAATGGACGAACTTCTTTACGAAAACATCAACAAAGAAATGTCGGACAACTTTTGGAAGATGCATCTTGGCGACTACAACGCCGACAAACAGGAATTGCAGGTATTTTTCATTGACAAAGCGAGAAACTATCAAATCACCCGCACGATAAATGTAAGCCCGCAAAATGCGAAACACCTGAAAACTCATTGTTATTCTTCGGCAGATCCTGAAATATTCCTCGATGGTGTGAAGCAATATTTTCGTGACGATGGTCAGGATGATGAAGGCAATCAAAAAGTGTATCGGGACGAAAATGGCGAATTGCGCTATTATGTTAATGATGAGGTGGTTGTAATGGAATATGACACCTACGAAATTTGCATCATCGACAATAAAATTTTTTTGCCGAGGTTTTTTAATATCAATTCCGATTTCGGCGAGTGGCAGTTCGATATGTCCGAAGAATATCCATTTGTCAAATACAATTATGACGATTGGACGGGCAAATCACAATATCTCAAAGGTTACGTATTTGATTATCAGCAATATGCAGCAACAGTTGCCGACAAAATTGCCGAAATGCAAAGGCAACAAGAGGCGGAGGCAGCGCGTATTGCGGCTCAAAAGGCGAGGGAAGATTCTGTTGCAATCGCCAATTACAACCGTCAACTTCTTCATACCGTCGATTCCCTCAACCAAATACTCGCCGCCAACAAATACAACCTCAATCACTACGCCGTAAACACTGATTTGGGGCGTATTACAGAGAATGACAAATTTCTTTTCCAGCGCAAGCAATACGACTTGATTGATAGTTGCAAAAAATATGAAATGTGGATAAAAAGTGATTACGATGACGCCCGAAAAGAGCATGGAAACCTATACGCATCCAAAGATGATTTCGACAAGTATTATTGTCAAGGATTAGAGCGTCTTGCCGCGCAAAACGAATACCGCAGCGCGATGCTCCAACTCCAACAAAACAAAAACTCCATCGCCCAAGTCAATTTTCAAAAGGAGATTAGCAACAACAATATCTTGAACATTATCAGCGACCAACCCGTTGACTACACGGATGCCAACGAATATCGCCGCAAACTTTTGGCTTGGGTGGCGCAATACAAATCGCAACCCTATTATGATGAAATTCTCGATTTTCTCATCACCAACAACGCCGCCTTATACAAAGAGTTCACGAAAAACGGCGCAAAATTCTCCTCAAAAGCGGAGTTTTACGAAGCGTTCACAGGCGGCGATTACAAAAACGTGTTGAAAGGAAAAAAGTGAAAATTTTTCTTAAAAAATATTTTGCGATTAAAAACTAATTGCATTATATTTGCGGTGTAGAAACAGAACTTTGCACACAACGAACAAAGGCAAAGGCGACGACGTATTGAGAAACACTTATTGCTTTAAAATGTAAATCTGCAAATTTATCACATTGGCTTAGAGGAATAAGTGCGGTTTAGGTTCACGCTTACATAAAATAGGCGTGGACTGTTCCGTACTTATTAGAGCCAAGGGCTTTGCAGAGCCTACATTTTATAATTAAGTACATCAAGGAATAGTCCAACGCCTTTTTTTGTATGGGTAGGGGAAGGAAATGACAAACAATTAATGCGTGAACAATATGAACAATTTTACTGAAAAGGTAAACAAAATCTTCGAAAGGTTTGAAGATGCGGAGTTCAAGGACGAAATCAAAAACGAACTTCGTTCCATCAACGACTATGCTAAGGCTCTCGATGACGGTGCATTGTTAGTGGCAATAGTCGGCGATGTAAAGGCTGGTAAGTCAACATTTTGTAACTTATTGGCAAACAAGTCTATATGTCAGACGGATTCCAAGGAATGTACTGCACGGTCTATGTTCATTACCAACGGTGACAACCAATACAGAACATACACTGCAACTTCAGGAGCTTCCAAAGACAAGAGAATCACATTCGAGCAAATCCTGAGCAGCATCATCACAGACTCAAATGACGAAATACCAGGCGTTGAAGTCAGAACAAAACAGATAACGGAAGATAGCAAAAGAGATTCAAACGAAAATCGCGACTACTTCCTGACCTCGTTCTCCGTTGACAGCAGTGACCTTGTGAAAGAAAAAATTGTATTCGCCGACTTGCCTGGTCTCAACGGCTCCAAATTCAATTTCGACGAGTTCCAGCAAATCCTTCTGTCAAGGGCAGATTACATCATCTTCATTCAAAACTCGACGACTGATACAACGGACAGTGATACGAAAGTTTTCAACTACATAGCTGAAAATAATAGCAATGTAATGATTTCCGTGTTTATGAACCTTTTTGACAAAGGATCTTACGATGACGATGACAAAAGTCGCAAAGAAGCGGAGGAGAAACTATCAGTCATACTCAATAAGAGCTTGTTCAAACGATTCATCAACCTGAACCATGAACTATCAACCGTCGTCAACCTTGGCATCTTGGAAGCACGCCACAGAAACGCTGTAAAGGCGGAAAGAAAAAACGATGCGGAAAGCGAGCACTCATTATTCCGCGACTTCACAAAGCGTTTCACCGAAAATGTCATCAACAAGGCTGATGACATTCGCAAGCCCAATATCGAAAACAACATCAATTCTCGTGTCCAAAAACTTGCGAAAAAAGTGGACGATGCAATCAAGGAACATGAAAACAAAATCAACGAATACAACGATTTTGTCGAGAAAGCCAGCAATGTGCAGAATATCATTGACCAAAACCTGAAAACCACAGATTCAAGGGCTTGGACAATTGACATTTCGGCAATCATCAACAGCCGCAAGCCGCAAATCAAAACGAAGGCGGACTACGAGGATGTCAAAACCAAAGTCGAGAAATTCCTAAAATCTTTGAGAGAAGATGTCGTCAAAGCATTTCAAAACAAGATACAGGACGTGTGCAAGACCGTAAACACTGAGACAATGATGAAAGTAAAAGCCATCAACAAGGATTTCAGCGATACACTCAACCTTACCGCTGACATCAGGGTGGAGCCGTTCTGGTTGGAATCAGACAACGAATTTACAAAAGAAGTAAGTAACACGTTTACAAAACCGAACGAAGTGTTGGAAGAACCAAACATTTTGAAACGTTGGTTCAGATTCCTCGGCACAATGACATATTCGCCTGAACAATTCGACGACATCACAGAATTGACAATGGCCGTAGCAGTCGGCGAACTTTCCAACAAGTCAGAACAATTCGAGACATTCGAGAAGGACTTCAACCGCTACATCCAAACAGAAACCGCCAAGTACACCGAAAAACTGTCAGCCGACCTCTACAACAAGATAAGCGACAAATGCGAACGTAAAAAGGCCAACATAATCGTAGATTATGACGGCTACTGCATAGAGAAGGAGCGGCTTGTGGACTTGAAGGATGCGTTAGATAGTGTGGTGAAATAAAAAAAGAGATAAGTAAGGTCTGTCTAAAAAATGGGAATGGAACGCTGTCGGCTCGTCTACAAACAATAGTTATGACGGTTGTACTTATCTATTCCATTTTTTAGACAACCTTTAATTCTTCATAGATTGCTATATATGAACGTGAAAATTGACATAACAGGAAAGAATGTGACCACTCAAACATCGTCCGATAAAGTCAACGATAGCAAAGAGGGTACTGAGTTGTTATACAAAAGGTATTGCGAATGTCGAGACCAAGAGTTGGAGAGATTTTGGGAAAATTCCAAATACGTTTGGACATTTCTTGCTA
This sequence comes from Bacteroidales bacterium UBA3824, assembly GCA_002393195.1. GTDB lineage: Bacteria > Bacteroidota > Bacteroidia > Bacteroidales > UBA3824 > UBA3824. The sequence continues at coordinate 13,474 of DGIK01000224.1, forward strand.
TTTGTTTCGCAGGATATGGTGTTTTGCTGACAAGTGATAGCGAAATGCTGAAAAAAAACTTTGTAATTTTTGGCACATTCATTAGCTTCATTGGCATTATCTTATCGCATTTATGGCTAAAGATGACACAAGCGTCCAAAACTTGGTACGAGGTTTATGAAAATGCAATTTGGGAAATGGAATCGTATTACAACAAATTTGATGCTGATAAACGCTTCCTTATTCACAATTTTTGGGCATCAAAAAAAGGAAAAGAAGGTTATTCTCCATCAAAAATAATGCTTGTAATAGGGAAATTATTGATTGGAATATGGCTTTGCGCTCTTTTTTTTAGTTTGTTACAACTGAAAGTTGTGTGTATTCACCTAAATCGTATAGTTTGCCCATGTTTATTAATGATAATAGGAATAGCATTATATGTTTTGTTGACTGAGTATTTATCTAATTCGATAGTAAGCACTGCCATTAGAACAGCGGAGGAAGAAAAGATTTTCAAAAAAATTAAACAAGACATATACTCTCTCAATAAATATATCTATTTTGAAATTAAAGAATACGAAAATGTAAAGTATGTTGTATTCAAGTTTTCGGAAGAGAATATTAGCATAATAGATAACATTCGCTCTATTTTCCCTGAAATAGAAGCCAAGTGGGATGAATATGATTGCAAATATAAATTTGCAGACATAGAGAAACACTATGAAAACAAAAAAAATGGCAAAGATAACAAAATAAAAAAAATATACAATCTATTTAATGTAAGAAGAATTTACCAAATTGGTAGCAACATAGAAGTTTATACATCAGAAATTGATGCAGATTTTGAGGTTATCAAAAGAGGTGTCAAGGAGGACGAAAAAAATAAAATAACAAAAGAGTATAATAATAAAATTGTCATTCCATTGGATTGTATCAAATGTGAATGATAACTTAGTAATTAAATACAACAAAATGAAGACAAATAAACCATTCAAAATCACCCAAATCATCCTAACAGCATCATTATTCTTGATGCTGTTTGTATGGGCTTGTTCGTCAACTCCACAGCCTGGCACGCCAACAGGTGGTCCTATCGTAACAGAAGGCGGCAGGGTAACACGGGACACACTCGTGTCGTACATCCGTCATTATGGCAAACTAAACGTATTGAAAACTACTCTCCGTCAAGAGATTATCATCAATGACACAAGCAAAATCAAGAAATTTCTTGGTGATGCTTATCCATTGTGGCTGGATAAGTACACCAATCGAATTCTGAAAGTACCTTACGAAGTCAATGTGGAAATCGGTTTTGACCTTGGTGAAATTGCTCTTTCCGTCAAAGAACTTGGAGAAAAAGAATTTACCGTAGCCAAGCCAACTCCCATTGTGGAAATCACGGGAATCCTAATCAGGTTCGACCAAGAGTACAGAGACATCGGATTAACACGCTGGAATATCACTGAGGAGGAGTTTAACGCCGCATGGCAATCTGCAAATGTCCCTGAAGTTATCAAAACTCAAATTGCAAAAGAACGCAAAGACGAGTTCCTTGATGCAGTCCTTGCGCAGACTGTCAGCGACATTCTTAGAAGCGTAAGAAACCGTTATCAAGATATTGATTTCAGGTTTGAACCCGCAGAAAAAGAACCGACATTCAACGAAATTCCTAACCCAAAAATAGAAAAAAATGAATAAGAAAGATAATTTGATTGAAACAATTGTCAAAAACAAGCAAGTCAATGTCTTGTTGTGGTTTGTTGTGGCCGTCGTAATCGTAATTGTATGTTTTATTCTTTACAAAACATACAGCGTTGAGCAAAAAGTTGAAGGTGGAATAGATGGTGCAATTGAAAAAGCAGGGCAACTTCTTGACTCGCGTGAAGTTTCATCAAGTCAAATCGAGGAAATCCGTGAGTCAATCAAACCCGAGTACGTCATATTCTCAGATATGAACACTCGCGTCATCGACACTTTGTCGCAAGACGGTAGGTTGTGGGGCAAAAACTACCTGATTCAATCAGCAATTAGTTGTGTCCAAATTGGATTCGATTTGTCCGCAATGAAAATCCATCAGGAACAAGACGGCAGATTAGTCGTCAATCTCGGCAAGGCAAAAATTCTCAATGCAATCCCCAACGGCAAAACCGTTCCTTTGGTGGTACGTTTTGAAGGTTACATCGAATCTGATGGCAATTGGACTGCCGCCGACAAGATGAAACTTCAAGATATGGTGAATGAAAAAATGCTCCGCAAATGCGAAGAATGGGACTATTTCGCCAAAGCAAGAGAACAAGCATTTGAGCAAATCAAATTGCTTATTCAACATAAGTTGGACGGTTGGAAAAAACAAAACATCAAGATAATAATCGAAGAATAAGTTTTGTGCGTAGGGGCGTGGCTCGTACTCGCCCCGCGTAAAAAAAATTTGGATTTTTGCAGATTGTTTTTTAATTTTGACGGCAAAACAGACACAAAATGAGAATCATTGCCAAAAGAACCCTCGTGGAATATTATACAAAAAATCCGAAAGCGAAATCGGCGTTGGAAAGTTGGTACGAAACAACTTCCAAAGCTGAGTGGAAGAATTTTGCAGATATTCAAAACACTTTTGCAACAGTGTCAAGCGTGGGCAACCATCGTTATGTTTTCAACATAAAGGGCAATGATTACAGACTTATAGTTTTAATCAAATTCACTATCAGCCACGTTTTGATACGTTTTGTGGGAACGCACGAAGAATACGACAAAATTAAGGACATTCAAAATCTATAATATTATGGCAAAGATAAAATCGGAGGCGGCATACGATGCAGCACTCAAAAGAATAGAATATTTGGAGGATTTTGTGGACGACGACACCGCCCCAAACGATCCAAACGCATTGGAACTTGATATGTTGATAGACCTTGTGGAGGAGTACGAGGCTGTCCATTATCCTATTGGCAAACCGTCGCTTTCACCCGAAGTAGCACTCGGAATGTAGGGGTATCTCTTCTTCTTTCCCCACCGCCTCCTTTATCTCCTCAATCTCCTTTCCAATCTTCTGCATCTGCGAGTTGAGAGCGTCGAGTTTGGTGAGGAGTTGTTCTTTGGTGACGGGCTGTTGTTTTTTGGCCTTGTCGTCCTCCGCGTGTTTAGTTTCGGTGTCTTGCACGCTACTTACGATAAGGCCTTGGACCACCGACCACATTATGTACGAAACGAAGATTATGAACGAATAATAGTAGATGTTTACCACAATTTCGTCCGCCTTGCCGCTGCCGATGGTGTCGTCCATCAGTACGCCCCAACTTTCAAAGGTCATTATCCTGAATAGCGACCGTATGGCGATGCCAAAACTTTTGAAATAGCATCCCGCATCCTTAAACAACATGTGCCCTACCGCTGCGTAAATGATGAACAATGCCGCAAAATAGAAAAACGCCGGGAGTATTTTCAGAAACGAATTTACAATAGTGCGCGTTATCTCTTTCATCTTGGGGATTGTGCTAAAAATCCTCAGTTGAGCGAAAGGTCTTATAATCAATGCAATGCGCGTATATTCGGAACTTGCCTCCGTCAAGAACACCGAATTTTCAATTATCTTGCCGATTGCGGTGGAATTGAGGATAACGCTCGTTAGATTTATCAAAATGTCAAAAACAGAAAGCAAGGCAATCATTGTAAGTATGGTATCGGCAATGTTGAGTTTGGAAGCCAACAAAAATCGTCCAAACTTTGTCAAAAATTTGTCGGTATCTTTTTTCTTTTTGTCGTTGATGCGCAACGCAAGATCCCACAAATAAAACAACGCTGAAAATGCTGAAAAAAACGTTGCAATAAACCATACTGCAATAATACTTTGACTGTCCCTGATATGCTCAAACGCCATCAGGATAAAGAAAGCAAGGTTGAAATACACCAAATACCTTAGGAATCTATTTCGGTCGTCAGCCTTGCTATGGTCGCGGTCGCTCTCGCCGTCCAGTTTAAAATATTTTTTGAACTCATCGACATCCACAAAATTATGTTGTCGGTCTGTGAAAAATGTTTTCACACTCAGCGTTACAACCCTCAATCCGTAAAGTTCTATTTCATTGAAGAAGAAACTTGCAACCACCACCACAAAAATTGCAATGTCGCAGTAACTTACCTTGTCGAGACTTGCCAAAAAACTCTGTAAGGTCCTGTGCAGTTTGCCTTCATTGTCCTTGTGCTCCTCCACGCGTTTCCAACTAAGAAAAAATCTCGCCACGCCCTCTATACAGAACAGCGCAATCGAAAAATCAAGCACAATGTACAATAGGACTCTTATGCCTTGTGGTATGTTCTCAGCACAGGGATATACATCAAACACCAGCAATATCAATGTACACAAAGCAGCAGAACCAAAGATTACCCTTTCGATAGTGTTTGTTATATTATGTTTTATACCTTCTGTTTTTTCCATATTAATACTTTTTTATGCAAATTGTTGCAAAAATCGGACAAAACACGGCGGATACGTCAAATATCTTGCCCCTCCCACCGCAAAAAAATTCTAACATAATCTAACATTTTTTTCACATCTCATTAATATATTGTTGCTAATTTTGCCGCTGATAATTAACGAACATCAGCGATTATGAAAAAGCATATAATATTATTGGCGACAGCCGCTGCAATTGCGCTCAATGCCGCCGCGCAGGACTTCAATTGTGCGAAGGAATATTCTATGTACAAGGAGTTTGTGAACGTGGAGGCGTACAGCGAGGCGAGGGAGTCGTTTTGGAAGGTTTTTAAATCCTGCCCGCAATTCAGCAAAAACATCTACATCGACGGCGTAAAGATTTACCACAACCTGATGAAGAAGGTCGGCGAGGAGAATGACGCTCTCGCCAACGCCTACGTCGATACCCTCGGAATGATTTATATGCAGCGCATCAAATACTTCGGCGAGGAAGCCAACGTGCTGAGCCGTTACGGACTCGACGTGATGAAATACCGCCGCAGCGACACCGCCAAATTGGAGGGCTACCACATCGTTGGCAAGGCCATCGCCGTAAATTCCAACGACCCCGACATTGGCTCTGTAACATCGTATTTGCAGACCGCCTGCAATCTTTTCGCCAAAGGTCAACTCGACAATCAGCAATTCTTCAACGACGTTGCGCCGGTGATAATGACCACCTACCGCGTCCGCCCCTCAAAGAGCGAAAAATATGGCGAAAACATCGACCTGATGCTCGGTTATGTAAAAAGGGTCGCCACGCAAAACGCGACATCAAAGCCAACATTCGACGAACTATTTATAAAGGCGTACCAACTGCCTGAAAACATCAACGAAGTGTCGGCACTCACCAACACGATGAACGTCTTCAATGCCGACGGCAACGACCTCTACGCGCAATGTGCCGAGCGTCTTTACAAACAAAATCCGACCGCCGAAGCCGCCGCGTCGTTGGCACGTTACAACAGGCGCAAAAAAGACTATGAAGCCGCCGCAAAGTATTACAGCGAGGCCATCAAGATGGAGACCGACACCAAAAAACAGTCGGACTACCTCTACGAAGCCGCCACCGTAGCCAACAACCTCAAGAAATACAACGAGGCAATCTCATTGGCAAAAAAATCAGCCGCCGCCAATTCCAAAAACGGTGCGCCCTTGCTCCTGATAGCCGCCATTTATATGGTAAACGCCAACAATTTTGGCGACGACGACTATGCGCACCGCACTGTATATTGGGTAGCCGCCGACTACGCCCAAAAAGCCAAAGCCGCCGACATGAACCTCACCGAAGAATCCAACACGCTGACAGCCAAATGCAAACAGCAATTCCCCAAAAAAGAAGAGGCGTTCATGCACTCAGTGAAGCCCGGCGACAGTGTAAAAGTAAAGTGTTTCGATACCGAGACCACCACGGCAAGGTTTTAGAGACCAAGTTTTCGCGCTTTTAGTGGTTGATATGAAAAAAATTTGCAAAAAAAAATTAAAAAAATTTGCATATAACAGAAACCTACATTATATTTGTGGCATAGAAAACACAAACCGCAGCGATTGCGCCGTTTTCTTGCCAATGCCGCCTAAGACGCGTGTATTGGCTAAATAACTAAAATTGTTTTCATATCTTGTTTGATTTTAAGTGTTATTTTTTGAAAAAAAGTCCGGTCTTTTTTTACCCCCGGACTTTTTTAATGTAAAAAATAACCGGAGAAAACTAAAACTAAAAACGTATGTACACTGAAAACGATATCAAATATTTCGCATCGCGCGGAATAGCCACAGAGGAAATCGACCGTCAGATCGATTGTTACAAAAAGGGGTTTCCATACCTCGCCATCGTAAGACCCGCCACCGCAAATGACGGCATCAGGTGCTTGAGCGAGGAGGAAATCAACAAATATGCCCAAAAGTACGCCGACGAAGCGGACGGAATGAGCATTGTAAAATTTGTGCCGGCATCGGGCGCGGCGTCGAGGATGTTCAAAGACCTCTTTGTATTTGCATCGGAGTACAACAACACCCCGGAGCAAAAACAAAAGTTCAACGACCCCACCAACCCCGCACGCCGTTTCATCGACAACATCGACCGCTTTGCTTTCTACGACAACCTCCAAAAGATTGTCTATGGCAAATATGGCAAGTCGGTGAAGGAGATGTTGCAGGATCACAAGCCAAAGGAACTCGTGGAGAGCGTCATCTCCAAAGACGGGCTCAATTACGGCAACCTGCCAAAAGGCCTCATAGAATTTCACCGTTATAAAAACACCTCGCGCACTCCCGTGGAGGAGCATATCGCCGAGGGCATACAATACGCCAAGTCGGGCAAGAATGTGAGGATACATTTCACAGTGTCGCCCGAACACCTGGGATTTTTTACCGCTTTTGTTGACAAGGCGAGGATGTCATTCGAGGAGAAGTTTGATTGCAAGCTCGACATCAATTTCTCCACGCAGAAGGAGTTTACAGATACCGTGGCTGTTGACGACGACAACAACATCTTCCGCAACGACGACGGCACTCCCCTATTCCGCCCCGCCGGACACGGCTCGCTCATCGAAAACCTCAACGACATCGACGCACGCATTATATTTATAAAGACAATCGACAATGTAGTGCCCGATTCGCGCAAGGCGGCGACCGTCAAGTACAAGATGGCTCTTGCAGGCTACCTCCTGAAAACCAAGGAAAACATCGCCGACTATATCAAGATGTTGGAAAACAATCCCACAACACAGCAACTTGACGAGGCATACGTATTCATCACCAAAAAGCTTTGCTGCGAGTTTGACGAATCGTTCCTCAACCTCTCCGATGCCGAGAAGGCGAGCATGATGCTTGCAAAGCTTCGCCGCCCATTGCGCATCTGCGGCATGGTGAAGAACGAAGGCGAGCCGGGCGGCGGTCCATTCTGGGCCAAAAATTCCGACGGCACCACCTCGTTGCAGATTGTGGAATCGTCTCAAATCAACAAGGACGACCCCAAGAGCGCGGAGATTGCGTCAAAGTCCACACACTTCAACCCCGTGGACCTCGTGTGCGACGTTACTGACTGCGAGGGCAAAAAGTACGACCTCCGCAAATACACCGACCCGCAGACGGGATTCATCTCCCACAAGTCCAAAAACGGTCGCAACCTCAAATCAATCGAGCGTCCCGGACTTTGGAACGGCGCAATGTCGGATTGGATTACAATCTTCGTGGAAGTGCCAATCGAGACATTCAGCCCCGTGAAAACCGTCCTCGACTTGCTCAGGGAACAACACCAATAAACATCACCAAAAATGTCGTTGATACTCAAAAACGGAACTTTCATCAACCACGAGACCCTCGAATTTAAGAAGGCTGACGTGGTGGTCGAGGAGGCGAGCGAACATCTCGCCTTCCACGACAATTATGAACCGCAGCCGGGCGACACCCTCGTAGATTGTTCCGGCAAATACATAATGCATTCTTTTGCAGACGCTTACATGCGGCCGGGGCTTTCGCTTGCGGCGCAGGCGAAGGTGTTTACCAAAAAAGAATCCACGTATTTTAGGTACGTCAGCGACATTATTTGGAACATCGACAAGTGCATCGACAAGGAGTTGCTGTACGCTTCGGCATTGTATGCGGCTCTCAATGCCGTGCGCAACGGTACCACATTCGCCATCTGCCGCAACGAGTCGCAGACCTTCATAGAGGGTTCGCTCTCAATCATCAATGCCGCCTTCAATAGGCTGGGCATCAAGACATTGCAGAGTTTTGCGGCGTCGGAAGCCGACGGATACGCCACCGCAGAGCGCGAAATCAGGGAAAACGCCAATTACCTCGAATCCAACCAGGGGTTGATGGGCATTGCGGCGTCGTACCTCGCAAGCGGCGAACTCGTCAAGGAAACCGCCAAACTCTGCCAAAAGTACAAGACTGGACTTCTCGTAAACGCCGCCGAAGACAATATCGACCAAACCAACACTATGCGCGACCACAGGAGGAGCGTCATTCTGAGGTTTTACGAGGCGGGGCTGATGGATTATTCGTCAACTATTTTGGCAAACGGCAACGCCATCACCGACACCGAGCGCGACTACATCAAAAACAAGCCCGTATGGATAGCGCACAATCCGTATGGCAACTTCCAACGCGGCATACAGCCATTCAATTCGATTTGGCTCGAAAACATCGTGATGCTCGGCTCCGATTTTTCGTCGGTGTCGATGCCCGACGCGATGCGCCACGCATATTTCCAGGCAATCAAGACCGACTGCGAGATAGACCTCAATACAGCTTTCAAGCGTCTCAACGCCGTCCATAAATATCTGAAAAACAACGGATTCAGTGGCGACGGCGACAACAATCTGATTGTCTTTGAAAACAATACGCCCTTCAATCTCGACCAAAACAATTTTGTAAAGCACCTCGTCTATAATAAAGATGTAATGGACATCAGGCTCGTGATTGCAAATGGCAAGATTATTGCAAAAAATGGTCATACGACATTGGAGGACGAAAAGGAATTATTGAAATTTATCGCCGAACAGGCCAAGAGAATAAGTTGTTAACAATTTGACTACTAAGAATTAAACGCACAAGGAAAAACAATTAATTTTTTAATCATTATTTCAAACGTATTTAAGAACAATTATTATAACTTGGATTTTGACGAATTAGCGGATTAAGACGGGTTTTTGTCAACAGAAATTCGTTTTAATTCGTTCTAATTCGCTTAAATTTTTGTTTATGATTCGCAGTTTGCTCATACCGTTTTCTTGGATTTACCACGGCGTAGTGTCGTTGCGTAATTCCTTGTACGACAACAAGGTATTAAAGTCGTATAGGTTTGATGTGCCGGTAATCTCCATTGGCAACATCACCGTGGGCGGCACGGGCAAAACTCCTCATACCGAACTCATTGTCAAGATGTTGGAGGACGACTACAAGATAACGATCCTCAGCCGTGGCTACAAGCGCAAATCCAAGGGCTTTCGCCGCGCCACGCCTCAATCCACGGTAGCCGAGATAGGCGACGAGCCCAAACAGATGGCTCAAAAATTTGCCAGCACTGCCGACGTAGTAGTCTGCGAAGACCGCGCCGAGGGCATCAAACGAATCACCGAAGAAAACAAGGCTGAAAATCAGATGATTATCCTCGACGACGCGTATCAGCACCGCAAAGTGTCGCCAGCCGTCAATATATTGCTCATCGACTACAACAGACCGATTTTTGAGGACCATTTCCTGCCATGGGGCGACCTGCGCGAATCCGCCAAGGAAAGTAGCCGCGCCAACATTGTAATCGTTACCAAGTGCCCGCCCGACGTCAAGCCGATAGACCGCCGCGTATTTGCAAAGCATGTGGGATTGCTGCCAAGCCAGTCGATTTTTTTCACCAACTTCAATTATATGCCGCTGAAGGCTGTTTTTGGCGACCAAAACGACGCACCAAATATCACCGAGGCTACGCAGATATTGCTCGTTACCGGCATAGCCAACACAAAGTCGATAGAAGATTATGTGGCGAAGTCTTTGTCAAAAAACATCACACACATTAAATACAAGGACCACCACAATTTCAGCAAAAAGGACGTTGCCAAAATAAGCAACGCTTTTGCCACGCTGCCCGGCGACGACAAGGTAATCGTTACCACAGAAAAAGACGCTGTAAGGCTCAATGAAATGGACTTTGCACCCGAACTAAGGCAACGTATGTACTACTTGCCAATAGAGGTGAATTTTGTATTTGACGACGAATTGGAACTTAAAAACGAAATACTCAAATATGTTACAGAAGATAAAAGAAACTACCGGCTACATACAACAGTACGTCAATTTTGAGCCGGAAATAGGCATCATCCTCGGCACAGGACTTGGCAACCTCGCCAACGACATCGAAGTCGTAAAGACCGTGCCCTACAAGGACATACCCAACTTCCCCGTATCTACGGTGCAGGGACACAAGGGGCAACTCGTATTTGGATACCTCGGCGGCAAAAAGGTAGTCGCCATGCAGGGACGTTTCCACTATTACGAGGGCTACACGATGCAACAGGTAACGTTCCCCGTCCGCGTGATGAACGCATTGGGAATCAAGCTGTTGATAGTATCCAACGCTTCGGGCGGCATGAACCCAACATTCAAGACCGGCGACATCATGGTAATCACCGACCATATCAACCATTTTGGCACAAATCCGCTCATCGGCCCCAACAATGACGAACTCGGTCCGCGTTTCCCCGAAATGAGCGAGGCTTACGACCGCCGTTATGTGAAATTGGCATTTGAAGTGGCTGAGGAGTGCAACATCCATTTGCAGAAGGGCGTTTACATCGGCGTTACTGGCCCCACATTTGAGACCCCGGCGGAATACAGATTTTTCCACATTGCCGGAGCTGACGCTGTGGGTATGAGCACCGTGCCAGAAGTGATTGTGGCAAGGCACAGCGGACTACCGGTATTTGCGTTGTCGGTAATCACCGACCTCGGCGGCGGCCCCATCGCCGAAAAACCCACCCACGAGGAAGTGCAGCAAGCCGCCAACGCCGCCGAACCGCGCATGACGTTGATTATCAAAAAAATGGTAGAACGCATCAAGTTTTAACGCGAACTACCGCCACCTACGGCGACGGGGAGGTAAACGTAAATTAAAACGAATTGAAACGAATTAAAACGAATTAATTAAGTGCGAATTAAAACGAATTACAAACGATTTTTTTATTAGTAATTCGTTTTAATTCGTTATAATTCGCTTTAATTTTTGTTTAAAAAAAAGCCGCCGTAGGCGGCGCAACAAAAATATTATGAAATTATCGTTTTCCACGTGTCCCAACGACACTTTTATTTTCTATGCCATTGCCAATAAGAAGGTTGATTTGGAAGGCATTGATTTTGAGATTTCTATGCACGACATCGACGTTTTGAACAAAAACGCCGCATCGTCCGACGCACCCGAAATCACCAAAATCAGTAGCAACGCCTACGGCATCAACCTTTGGAAAAATTATGTAACATTGGATTCGGGCGCGGCTCTCGGTCGCAACAACGGCCCTATGCTCGTAGCCGCCAAATATTTTGACCCGAAGGAAATGGCGACAAAAAGGATTTTGATTCCAGGCGTCAACACTACGGCAAACCTCTTATTTTCAGTATTTTTCCCCGATGCCAAGGACAAGACGCCGATGCTGTTTTCGAGGATAGAGGGCGAGGTTTTAAGTGGAAATTACGATTGCGGACTTTTGATACACGAAGGGCGTTTCACGTACAAGGAACGCGGATTGGTGAAGATTATAGATTTTGGAGAGCAATGGGAACAGGTGATGCACCACCCTATCCCACTCGGCACGATAATCGCCCGCCGCGACATTGGCATCGACACCGCCCGCAAGGTGAGCCGCATCATACGCCGCAGCATCGAATACGCCTACGCGCACACCGACGAGGCTATGCCATACATCAGGAGCTATGCCCGCGAACTATCAGATGACGTCATCAAAAGCCATATCGGGCTGTATGTCAATAAGTTTAGCATCGATTTGGGTATGGAAGGCAAGGAGGCGATTACATTCCTGTATCAGAAGGCCAAAGAAGTGGGAATGATTGACGAAATGCCAAGAGAGATGTTTTTGGAATAAAAAAATCATAAAATCAGTCCACACTTCAATTATTTTTATTACCTTTGCGCCAAATGACTTAACTTTTGACTTTACGCAATGAAAGAACTTAGCAAAGGTACTCAAAGAGGCTTTTTTATCGTCCTGTGGGCGATGTTTATAATACCGGTGATAATTGTAACGGTGATTTTTTATCGAATTGCCAATCACCAATTGGGCGAAATACCCGACTTCGACGAACTCGAAAATCCCAAAAGTAGCCTTGCGTCGCAGATTTATTCGGCAGACGGAGTGCTGTTGGGCAAATTTTATAAGGAAAACCGAACCACTGAAAATCGTTTTGCGCCAATACCGCCGAATGTAAAGGGCGCGTTGCTCGCCACCGAGGACGTCCGTTTTTATGACCACGCGGGCATCGACCTGACGGCGTTGTTGCGTGTTGCCAAAGGTCTTATTTTTGGCGGCTCCACGAGCGGCGGCTCCACTGTAACGCAGCAATTGGCGAAAAACCTATACAAACTCCGTGGCGAAGATGTAAACATCCGCAACCGCAAGACTTCCGAAAAAATCATCATCAAACTCCAAGAATGGGTAACCGCCGTATTGCTCGAAAAGCGTTACTGCAAGGAGGAAATCATGAGCATGTACCTCAATACCGTTACCTACGGACACAATACATTTGGCATTGAGGCGGCTGCAAAGACATTTTTTGACAAGAAACCTGTTGACCTCAAACTCGACGAGGCAGCCGTTTTGGTGGGCGTATTGCAGGCTCCGTCGCGTTACAGTCCAAAATCAAATCCCAAACGCTCCAAGACGCGCCGCAATGTGGTATTGTCGCAAATAGAGAAATACCAGCCAAAAATCATGGATCTCGTCAACAAGGACAGCAAAAGCGAGGATTCTCGCTACACAATGCGTTCACATGCCGAACTTGAAGAGATGAGAGCCAAGGACATTGTGTTGCATTTCAGCATGGACACGCACACAGAAGGTTCTGCGCCGTATTTCAGGGAGTTCCTGAGATTGTTTCTCTCCGCCAAAAAGCCCGACCGCGCCAATTACGCCTCGTGGCAGGGCGATGTCTATCATGAGGATTCTTTGCTTTGGGAGACCAATCCGCTATACGGCTGGTGCAACAAAAATAAGAAAATCACCGGCGAATATTACAATATCTACAACGACGGACTTTCCATCTACACCACGATAGATTCGCGTATGCAAAAATACGCCGAGGATGCAATGGTGGAGCACATGGGAAAAGGTTTCAAAGTTGGCAATTTTGATTATGACGGATTGCAGGCGTTGTTTGAGAAGTCGGAACTCAAAAAACACAAGAAGATGAAATTTGGCGGCAAGGAGTTTGACCGTCCGTTCAGCGCAAGGATTTCGGAGGCGCAAACCCTCCAAATCATCAATCAGGCTGTAAAGCGCAGCGAGCGTTGGCGCGTGGGCAAGAATGTCAACAAACTCGACTCCGCCACGATTATCAAAGAATTTTTGGAGCCGGTGCCAATGACCGTATTCTCGTGGGCGCATCCAGAGGGCATTGACACTGTGATGTCGCCGATGGATTCGATATTGTATTACAAAAAATTTCTCCGCTGCGGCATGATGAGCATGGAGCCTCAGACGGGACACGTGAAGGCATACGTGGGCGGCATCAATTACAAATATTTCCAATACGACCATGTAAGCCTCGGCCGTCGTCAGGTGGGTTCTACATTCAAGCCGTTTGTATATGCGGGCATGTTCCTGAACCGCCACGACATCACTCCTGAACACAAACTCGCCAATGTGGAATATTCATTTGACAATCCGGGCGGCGTACCGCCGGTATATACGCCGAGGTTTTCCAAGAGTTCTAAGGACGGTCAGATGATTACGCTCAAAACTGGTCTTGCTCTCTCTCTCAACCAAATTTCGGGCTGGTGCATGAAGAGCGTGAGCCCCACGGCTGTGGTTGCGCTCGTTCACAGGATGGGCGTCATTTCACCAATAGAAAACGTGCCGTCTATCTGTGTGGGCGCAGTGGAACTCAAAATCCGCGAAATGGTAGCCGCATATTGCGCTTTTGCCAATCACGGTCAATCTACGTCGCCGGTATTCGTTACCAAAATTGTTGACAAAAACGGCAATACCGTAGCCGAGTTCAATACCGTCCACAAGGAGGCGATGAACGAAATCGTAGCTTACAAGATGGTGGAGATGCTTCGCGGCGTTACACACGGCGGCACTGCAACAAGGCTCGTATCTCCGGGATTCTTTGGTCTCAAAGGCGACATCGGCGGCAAGACCGGCACCACCAACCTCTGCGCCGACGGCTGGTTTATGGGCATTTCGCCGAGGCTCGTGTCGGGCGTTTGGGCTGGCGGCGAAGACCGTTCGGTACAATTCTCCAACGGCGAACTCGGTCAGGGTGCGCGTATGGCGATGCCGGTATGGGGACTTTATATGAAGAAAATTTCCGAAGATCCAGTGTTGTCCAAGATTTATCCCGACGCTGCCAAATTTGAACCGCCGGAGAATTACAGCGATTTTGAGAACGACGAGAGCCTGTCGGAAGGCAAGATGATAGAAAATGCTGTTGACATCGACGAATTCAATGAGTATATAGAGGACTGATAATTTTATTTGACGTTGCAACCATGACAAGGATGCGCTTTCTCATAGTCTGTGCCGCGATTATGATGTTTGCGGCTTCCTGCGTGCACGAGTTCCAGTTTCCGCAAGGCGACGTGGACAAGGATGTCGTGGTTGTGGAAGGTTACATCACCAACGAACTTCAACGTCACACCATCAAGATTACGCGGCTCAATTCTTACAACGACACCATTGTCAACAATGTTTCGGGCGCATTTGTAGCCGTTACGTCGGGGACGAGCACGTATTTTTACCATGAACGCGAAGACGGCGTTTACGAATCTGACGAAAGTTTTGTAGGGGTTGCGGGCAGTGTGTATTTCCTACACGTTGAGATAGACAGCGGCAAAGTGGTCTTGTCTGCGGAATCCACGATGTTGCCCGTAACGCCGCCAGACAAGGTAACTTTTGCGCCAACTACCGACAACAATCTCGTAATCAGCCATATAGCGGAAAGTTTTGTATCTGAAAACCCTGCCAAATACGTTCTCCAACTTTCGTGGGCGGATCCCCAAACCAATCGCCCCAAAAATGCCGTCATATACTACTACTCGCTCACCACGGTTGACATTTCGCAACTTTTTGCGCCCAAAGTGTCAGAAACGGCATTTCCCCCCGGCACTCAAATCGTAGAACGCAAATACAGCATCGACCGCGCCTACGAGAATTACCTCCGCTCCCTACTCGCCGAAACCCGCTGGTCGGGCGGATATTTTGACGAGGCGCACGGCAATCTCCACACCAACATCAACATCCTCACCACCAACAATCCCAACCTAAAAACCGCCGGATATTTTTCAGCCAACACGGTGTACATAGATACGCTTGTAGCACGGTAGAAAGGCATTTTAACAGTTATTAACTGGCTAAATCTCTGTTTTTTTATGAGATTTAGACAGATTATAATGTTATAAGTTGTCTAAATCTCATATTTTTTGTGAGATTTAGACAGAAAATAATATCATAAGTTGTCTAAATCTCGTTTTTTTGAACTCTATGACATAGTATGCAACAAGACCGTCCACGCCTTCATCACACCGCAAGGCCTCGCCAACAATATGTATGCGCGAAAGGCAGGACGGCAGGTTACGGGCGAGGAGTTGTTCAAATGAAGTTTTTTGCCTTTATTCCGCTACGAAACAGTTTTTTTGAAGTTCGTAGCGGAATAAAGGCGTTTTTCTACCAAATTTAACTTCCGTTAACAAAAATAATTGCTACCTTTGGCGCATAAAAAGGATAAGATTATGTGCATAGTAATTGGCAGAAAACAGGAAATTGCGGAACTCAACCGCCGCTTAAAAAGCAACCGCGCCGAATTTATCGCGGTTTACGGTAGGCGGAGGGTCGGGAAAACTTTTTTAATTAACGAAGTTTTCCGCGACAATATGGTCTTCAAGCATACGGGGCTATCGCCTTACGACAAGAAAAAACGTATGACAATGAAAGACCAACTCCAAAACTTTTATTTTTCGCTGGTGCGCCACGGAATGGACGGCATCGAACCGCCCAAAACGTGGATGGAGGCGTTTTTTCTCTTGGAACAATACCTTACGCGCATCGACAACGGCTCTCGGCAGGTGGTATTCATCGACGAATTGCCTTGGATGGACACCGCACGGTCGGGATTCCTGACGGCATTGGAGGCTTTTTGGAACGGTTGGGGCAACGCTCGGCACAACCTCTGCCTTGTTGTATGTGGCAGCGCGTCGTCGTGGATTATCGACAATCTTATCAACAACAAGGGCGGTCTGTATGGCCGTCTGACTTTGGAAATGAAACTTCATCCATTCACCCTTGGCGAAAGCGAAGAGTTTTTCAACAGCCGTGGAATCAAAATGTCGCGTTACAACATCACACAGGCTTATATGATTCTGGGCGGCATACCTTTTTATTTAGACTATTTTAATCCGTCGTATAGTCTTGCACAAAACGTTGATGCACTGTTTTTTGCCCGAACAGCAAAACTTAATGACGAATTTGAGCGTCTGTTCAGTTCCATATTCGACAATGCTGAAAAATGTATGGAAATCGTCCGCACCCTCGGCAAACGTCATTCGGGTTTCACTCGCGACGAAATTGCCAAAATGACCGAATCAGAACCCAATGGCGATTTCTCAAAAGTTTTGAAAGCACTCGAAGAAAGTGGTTTTATAACGCGGTATATTCCATACGGCGGCAGCAAACGCGAGGCGATGTACAAATTGACTGACAATTTCTGTTGGTTTTGGCTGCACTTCAAAGAAAGCGGCGACATCCGTCAAACCGACTATTGGCAAAATCATCTCAACGAATCCGAAATTTCGTCGTGGCGTGGAATTGCCTTTGAGGAAATCTGTCTGCAACATATCAATCAGATTAAGAGTGCATTGCAGATTGCGGGCGTGTCGTCCTCAGAATCGTCGCTCATCATAAAAGACAATCAAAACGTCGGTATACAAATAGACCTCCTCATCGACCGCGCCGACGATATTGTCAATGTCTGCGAAATCAAATACAGCAAATCTCCCTACACCGTAACGAAAGATTATGCTACAAAACTTTACAGCCGCGTCGCCGCCCTCGAAGAAGCCAACACGTCAAAAACATTTCATCTGACCTACATCGGCATCAGCCCTCTTGTGAAGAACGAATATGCGGAGGTCTTTCAGTCGGTGGTAACGGGAGAGGAGTTGTTTAAATGAAGATTTTTTCTGTCAGTGATTATCGGAGAGAAAATGTTAAAGATTTTGTAAAAAAAAGTTTTCTCCCACGATACAACATATCAAATATTGCATTATATTTGCAATGTTAAACCACAAACAAAAATCTAAGATTATGGATTTTAAAGACCAATTGAAAAACCTTGCGCAAAAAATAGTGCAAGTGAAAGATACTGTCAAGACCGAAGAAGCGACTAAAAACGCATTCATTATGCCGTTTATAATGTCGTTAGGATATGACGTGTTCAATCCGAATGAAGTGGTTCCTGAAAAAGATTGCGATTTGACAAAGAAGAAAGGCGACAAAATAGACTACACAATTGTAAAAGATGGTTCGCCAATTATTCTAATTGAGTGCAAACATTGGGAACAAAATCTGAATATACACGCAACTCAACTCCAAAAATACTACGTTGCATCAAACGCAAGATTCGGAGTTTTGACCAATGGTATCGAGTACCGTTTCTACACCGACATCGAAAAACCGAATATTATGGACGAAAAGCCGTTCTTGGTTGTTGACTTAACCAACTTGAAGGACGCGCAAATCGAAGAACTCAAAAAATTCCACAAGTCGTATTTCGACGTTGACAACATTTTCTCCACCGCGAGCGAATTGAAATACGCAAACGAACTGAAAACCGTCATTCAAAACGAGTTCACCTCACCGTCAGATGACTTTACAAAGTTCTTTGCAAAAAAAGTGTATGACGGGGTGATAACGCAAAAAGTGTTGACACAGTTTACAGATTTGGTAAAACGCTCGATTAACGGCTATGTAAACGATTTGATTTCTGACCGTTTGAAGTCGGCGTTGCAAACTCAGGAAGACATCAGTGCGCAACAGCAACCGACACCTCAGGCACAACCTGCACAACAGCCACCACAACAAGACAATACGCCCCAAGACAATACCGACACAGCCTCTAAAATAGTTACCACACAAGAGGAAATGGAAGGCTATTTGATTGTGAAAGCAATTTTGCGCGAGAAAATTGATGTGAATCGCATTTCTTACAAAGATTCGCAGACGTATTTCGCCATCTATCTTGACGACAACAGTTGGCGTCCAATCGCAAGGCTGTATTTCAATGCGAAATCGAAAAAATACATCGCCACTTTCGATGAAAACAAAAAGGAAGTGAAGCACGAAATTTCGAGCCTTGACGACATTTTCAAGTATTCCAACGAAATTTTCAAAATCGTGGATATGTATGACGGAAAATGAAGACAAGATTTACGACAAACTGAAAAAATACTGTAAGTACCAACGTTTTCGCAAGTTTTGCTATGCAAAATACATAGAAGATATGGCGAGGGGCTGGGTGGTGTCCAAAAATCAATATCATAAAGGATACACACAGGAAGAGTTTTATTCAGAAGTGGCATTGGTTTTCAAGACAGCACCCTGCTTCTATTGCTATAATTACTGTACCATTGGTGAATATGCAGAAATTTCTTCCATCCCTATGTGCAAAAAAATTGTGGATGAATGGATGACTGCTTACAAAATTGGCGGCAAAAAAGGAAATGAAGAAACGGCGAGAATAATGGCACATTATATCTATCAAAACGGATGGGTTGATTATGTGTCTGATAGAACAGTAATAAACTATTCCCTAAGGGAATTAGGAACTGACATAACTGTTATTTTGAAAAAACACCTTAACCAAAGTAATGACACACATACAACCGCAAATATTCTAAGAACCGCAATCAGAGAACACAAAGGTCACGATGCAGTGGAAATTGAGCGTTTGTTAAAACAAGGAAAAAACGTATAAAACTATTACCAAAACTCGGCGGAATCTACCAAAAAATCACACATTCCGCCGAGTTTCAAAAATTAAATCCTTATAAAATACTAACAATCAATTATTTATCAAAAATCTAAAAATCCAAAAACCGTAGGTGATTTTTAAAGTTGGGTGAGTTGGGGAGATGGATAATATATCAATTTCCCTTTACTTTATCCCCCTCTTATCCAACGCCTTCCGATACTCTTTGGCATTCTGCAAATGCTGCGCATACGTCTTTGCAAAACTATGTTTGCCGCTGAAATCTGCCTTGGCGCACATATAGATGTAATCGTTGTGGTCGTGGTCGAGCACGGCGTCGAGGGCGGTCTTTTCGGCAAAGGTAATCGGCGACGGCGGCAGACCAGTGTGCTTGTAAGTGTTGTAAGGCGAATCGACCTCCAACATCGCGCCCGTAACGCGCCTCACCGAAAAATCTCCAATCGCAAATACCACCGTCGGGTCGCTCTGCAACGCCATCCCAATCCGCAGACGGTTGAGATAAAGCCCCGCAATCGTAGGCTGTTCCTCGCGGTGCACAGATTGTTCGCACTGAACGATGGACGCGAGCGTTGCCACCTGTATCCGCGTGAGATTCAACGATTTGGCTTTCTTTTGGCGTTCATCATTCCAAAAATTATTGTAATTGACATACATCTTATCTACAAAACCGCGCTCCGTGGTGTTCCAATACATTTCGTAAGTGTCGGGGATGAACATCGCCAAGCAAGTCTTCTCATCAAAACCATATTTGCCCAACGCATCGCCGTCCGTCAGGAGATTGCAGAGCGTCGCGCTGTCCACGTCTATCTGCGAAGCCACCTTGCCGCAAAGTTGCGGGACGGTGCGGATATTATTGATGCGCAATTGCACCGGCTCCTGCGCACCCGACCTCAACATATTGATTAACTCATTGTTACTCATCGACTTTTTGATACGGTAACGACCAGGCTTGACGTTGCCGGCATAATGTTTTAAGTCGGCAACGCGCTCAAATGAAGCCTTGTCGTCAACATAAAAATTGGCGTACAAATCATTCTTCACTTGCTCGAAATCTGCGCCATTGTGAATGTAGAGATACTGGGCGTCGCGCACCGAAATATTAGGCGCATATATCATTTGATAGGCATAATAACCTATCACACAGCCCACTACAATCAAGAGAGCCGCCGCTATCAGGAGTATTTTGGTAATCTTTTTCATACGTTTTGGATTGATACTTTACAAAGTGCAATTTTACAAAAAAAATATGTCTCCACGAAAAAAAATTTGCAACATTGCCAACGATTCAATAACTTTGCAAGTTATTGTGAGGTAGGCGTCAAACTACCCAAAAACATTGTATCAACAAGCAAAAAAATATATGCAGGAAGAAAAATTCCACGGCAACGAATTGGCTCTCAGCGTGGCTTGCAATGCCTTTGAAGACGTTATCGAAGGCAAAAACCGGGCGTTGTTCATAAGCGGCGCAAAGGGTGTGGGCAAGTCAGCACTCATCAAACAACTGCGTGAACGGCTCTCATCGCCGGGAATGTTGGAAAGGTTTGGTTTTCTCGCGGGGCGGCAGTTGGACGAAGGGTTCATCCGCTTCACGGACGGCGGCGACATCTCCGCGCTGCCAAGGGATTGCTATGCCGTAATCATTATAGACGAAATCCAAGACCGCAACGACCAAAGCCTCAGCGACATCTGCAAATTGGCACGGACGTTGGCATCGTCCACAGACCTGCATTATATGCTTGTAATGGCATACACGAGCGGCAGCATCGCCACGCAATCCACGATGCTGATGCCCACCCTCGCCGAAGTGAAAGGCATCCTCTCTAACGCATCGATAGCCATCACCGACATTGAGGTAAAGCCTATGACACTTGCCGACATCGCCACGACAATAGCATTCACGATGTCGCCAAACGACTTCCCGTCCAATTTTGTAAACCGTCTCTACGCCCTCACCGGCGGCGTGCAACTGTACGTAAGGGAAGTAATCAACTATCTCCGCGAATCGTCGATAATGACCATTACGGACGGCAAATGGCACTTGGACGAAGACCTCGCCGCCCCAGTCCTCGCCCCTTCTGCATCTATAGAAGACATCGAAACTCTGCGCATCAACCTATTGGCGGAAGATTTGGAAACCGCTGATGCCGACGCTCTCACCACCAGACTTCATCAACTCTGCCGCAACTACGCCAAACATCACATAATCAGCACACAAGGCATCGAAAAACTCATCAACATCGCGCCCCGCATACTCGCCGCCGTCCACGACGATACGCTATCGCGCACCATTGCCGACCTATTGCCGAGCAATCAAGCCGACAATCGACAGCCGGACGACGCGTTGCTGATAACTCCCGAAAACATCGACCGCACCGACGAAATCCTTGCGCCGCTCGCCCAAAAATACAAGATGTCGCAACTCCTGCAAAACGCCCAACATTTGCTCGACATCATTCCCAAAGGCGACACCAACAATTACCGCATTGCATTACGCTACAAAAGCGACGCCCAGATATTCCTCGGACACACCAAGGACGCATACGACACGGCTACGCTCCTATATCAATCTGCCGAAACCGACGGCGACGCCCGCACATATCACGAGGCGTTGTTTAGGCAGGGCTATGCGGCAGGATTGATGCAGGACTTTGAGACGAGCGAGCGTTGCCTTTCGGCAGCCATCGACAAGGCGTCACATTACGACAAGCAAGCCGCCCGGCAATACGCCTGCATACAAGCATCGTTGGAAAACGACCAACCCAAATTACAAGAAGCCATACAACACGCCACATACGTATATGAATCGTCAGAATTGGACGGCGACGCCAAGCATCAATGCCAATCGCTCATCATATTGTCGCAGTCGCACAAGATGCTTTTTGATATGGACAGGTCAAAGGTGGAGGCCAAGCTCGCGCTCAAACTCTTACAAGACATCGACGACCCGCGATTGGAGGCTCGCGCACATGCCACAATAGGTTCGTATTATCAAAGCAACCACGAAAACGACAAGGCGATGGAGCATTACCGCATCGCCGAACAATTGCTAATGCAAATCAACGACACTCCGGGCATTGCCGGCATACACATCAACATCGGCAACTTGCTCTGCGACAGTAGCAACTACGACGACGCCATCAAGCATTTTGAGGACGCACTCGCCGCCACGCAAGGCCTCGATGTACTCAGCAAACAACTCGGCGCATACATCGGTCTCGCCACCGCCAATATCTACAGGGGCAGCGGCGCACAAGCAGAAAAATATCTCACCGAAGCCATGGACATCGCCAACCAATTAGGCAGCAACTGGGCTTTGGCATACACCAATTCCACTTGGGGCGAATATCACCAACAGATAGGCGAATTTGAGGAGGCTCTTGCTTTTTACAAAAACGCACTCGAAATCGACCAACGAAACGAGGACGCCATCAATGTATATTGCGACCTGATAAACATCGCAAGCATGTGCAGCTACACCGACCGCATCGACGAGGGCATCCAAACCCTCCAAGTAGCGCAGGTAATGTCTGTGGAGAGCATCAAGGAATCGATGGCGGGCAACGTCAACAACACCTTTGCGGGGCTTTATTATGCCAAGGGCGACTACGAAATGGCTCTGTCGCATTACCAAAAAGCCCTCGAACAAGACATCAAGAACAACCACCAAATCAATACGGCTATTTCGTATGGCAACATTTCAGGCACTTATTTTGCCCTCAACGACCTCGACAACGCCATTCTGATGGCAGACAAGGCTATTGCCATCGACCGCCAACTCAACGACAATCTCCAACTCGCCAACCATCTCTCGCGTCAAGCCGCCAACTATCAGGCGCAAAACAAACTCAACGAGAGCCGCGACCTGTTTTTGGAATCGGCAAGGATGTTCCGTCGGCTCAATATCCTCGATGACGAGGCGATGATGCTCCGCAACGCCGCCGCCAATATGCACGACCTTGGCGACAACGTGGCTGCCGGCAAGATTCTCCGCGACGCACTCTCAGCACTCGAAGAATCAGGCAATTACGAATTGCAACCAGACATCATAAAACTCCTCGCGCTTTTGGCATCGGAGGAAGATCATGACGACGAAGCAATCAACCTTTACAAAAAGGCGGCTTCTATTTATGATGACCACAATATTGAACTCGACGACAATTACGGCGACATTTATCAGTCGATGGCAGACATTTACCTCGAAACCGACCGCAATGCCGACGCGATAGAATGTTACCGCCACCTTGCGGAAATTTATGCCGACGACGACCCAGATTACAGCGTTGAAAACCGCATACTCGCCGGCAAAACATACATACAGATGGACAACGAACCGGGTGCTACCAAGGAATTTGACATTGCATACGGACTATTGGACAAGATGAAGGACAACGACGCCCGCGCCGCCGCCACAAGCGACATCGGCGATTATCTCTATTGGCGCAAGATGTACGACGAGGGGTTTGCATTCAAGGCAAAGGCCATCAACGACATCAAGGACACCACAGAAAACCGTCCTTTGCTCGCACGCCTTCACTACACATTTGCGGAGTGCCTCCTCGACCAGCGCAAGACCGCCGAAGCCCTCGAAAACTATTACGCCGCGCTCCGCATTTATCAAGACACCAAGGACAATTGGCAACAGGCGTTCATCCTCAACAACATTGGCTACGCCTACGACACGATAGGACAGGTGAAGACCGCATCGCAATTTTACCACCGCGCCTACAATTGTTACAAAGAAGCCAACGACCTCGATGGCATGTACAACAACCTCAACAACGAGGCGTTGATGTTGGAAAAAATCGGACACTTCGAGGATGCTGCGGCGTGCTACAATGCGGCGTTGGACTTGTTGCAAAAAGAACACGCCGACCCCGCCGAAATTGGCCGTTCAGCCCTCAACATAGCCAAAAACCTGATGAACGTACTGAGCGACGACGCGGTAAAATATTTCAATCTTGCATACACCAATTTCAAGGATGATGATATGCTCGACGAGATGCTCACGTGCCTCGACCTTTTTGCGATGCACTACGTCAACAAGCAAAACATCGCCTCCGCCAAATCGTGCATCAACGTTGCGCAGACTTTGCTCCACAGCCACCATGCATACGAGGCGCAGACCAAAATCAACAATCTAATTGGCTGCATTTACACGTATGTTTGGGAGCCCGCCAACGCCATCGAATCGTTCTACAAGTCGTTGCGCATACTCGCCGAACACGACCAATGGGGTTCGATGGCGCATTGTCATTTCCTAATGGCCAACAAACTGATGCACAACGAAACCCACCTCACCGACATCATCGAAGTAAAGGGCAAGACCGGCAAGGTGTGCGATTTTTGTATGGAATTTCTTGATTTTGCAGTGAAGACATCCGACAAGGAAGGGCTGCAATCATTGTTGTCGGACGCCATCGGCACCCGTGCGCTCCTGCATTGGAATGAGAAAAATTACGACCTCTCCGAATCCGATATGAACACCGCCATCGAAAAGGCTACAACAGACGAATCGCGTCTGTCGTTGATGTTACATTCAGGCGTTTTGGACTATATGCGCAAGTCATACGACACCGCCGAATTCAAATTCACCGAAACTTACCAATTGGCGGTTCAAAAGCACTTGTTTGAGGAACAACTCACCTCCAAGGCGTGGCTCTGCAAACTTTACTTTGACCGTGGTGAAATCCATCGCGCCGCCGTCATACTCAACGAACTCCGCCCAAATATAGAATACGTGCTTGCAAAAGTGCCTGCATTGGCTGAAAATTTGGCTAAGCGTTAATCATATCCCCTGCAACGCCCTGTACCGCTCCCTCGACTCCACGGCATATACGCTGCCCGGATAGTCGGCGAGGATGCGCATATAATATTCCTTGGCAGATTGCGGGTCGTTGAGATGCTCCTCGGCAATTTTTGCATAATAATAACAAGCCTTGTCGGCGAGTATGTCATAGGAATAGTCGTCGGCTACTTTCTTATAATAAACCGCCGCAGTATCATAATTGTGCTGTTTGGCATAAATCCGCGCCTTCATAAACAACGCCTCATCCACGAGTGGCGAGGTCTTATGTATGGTGATGATGCTGTCGAGCGAGAGGATTGCCTTGGCGAGTTGATTTTGCTGACGGTACATATCGGCGCGAGCATAGATGCGGAGGTCTGGGCTCGACAATTGATTTTCGGAAATGAGAGCCGTAGTATCGCCGGGAACAGAATTTTCGCGCTCGGCATTGTCGGCAATGAGCAACGAAAGTTCCATTGCATCGTTGGCAACGAGTTTTGTGGTGGCAGCTTTGAGGACGTCGAGTTGCGATGCAGCCCACTTGAAATTGCCCGTGTAATACGCCACACGCGCCTTGCGGAATTTTGCCTCGTCGCCGTATTCGTTTTGCTTGTTGTCGTTCTCAACTTTTGCGTAGGTCATCAGCGCGTCCCAAACATCGCCCTCGTAAAACTGAATGTCGCCGAGTTCGAGGTTGAGAGTCGCCTTTGTGGAATAATTGACACCCTGAGCCTTCAACGCCCGCTCGATGATGGCTCGCGCACTGTCGGGTTTGTCGAGGTAATAAGTCTCAATGCGGGCATAATTGCGGATTTCGGCGACGGTCTTGCTGTTATAACCAAACTCCTCAAATGTGGCGGCGTACTGCGATTCGAGAAATTTAATTTGCTCCATATCAGTGATTTCGCCGCTCTCTATCTGTCGGTACATCGACGTCAATGTGCCGAATGTGGCGCGCTGATGGTAAGGACAATCCTTGCCCTTTGCCAAAACATATTTGTAGGCATCAGCCGCCGCCGCGTAGTCTTTGGACTGCAACGCTTGGTCGCCAATCGTAATGAGCCGCTGCCCCAATTCGCCAAGCCTCTTGTCCAACGCCTTCGCCTGCACGATTGCGCTCTTGAAATTCTTTTTTTGCACCAACAGCCAAATCATCATCTCCGAATAATGCGTGGATGGCTTTTGCTGGATACGTTGGAGGAGCGTGGAGCGCAGTATGTTGTAAAATTCGTCGTTGATGTCGTTGTTGATGTAATACTGATACATATTTTCGACGTTGAAAATATCCGTGGGGGTCTTGTCAACTATGTCCAAGCCCGTCTCCGCCATCATCTTGAAATTCCGCGAACTTGCATAGACCGAAAACAATTCGTTGTTGAAATCCTCGCCAGTGATTTCACGGGCTTTGAGGAGCGTCTTTTCGGCGTATTCGTTTTCGCTGAACGTCAGAAACTGATTGGTAACTTGAATGATGGAATTTCTATCTGGACGCAGCGACGATACCGCGCCATCATATTCCGCCTGAGCCTTGTCATTTTTTCCCTGTTGCTTATAGACATAACCAAGCACAATTCTATACGACGGGTCGGTCTTGGCAGTGGCAGACGCCTGTTTCTTAGCCGCCTTCTCTGCCTTCTCAAATTGTTCAGTGCGCAGGAGACAGTTGATGTAATAATTGAAGTAATTCTTTGATTTTGACTGATTAAACAACTCCTCAAACAGATACGCCGCCTTGTCGTACTCCTTATTGTTGTAATAGGAATACGCAAGTTGCACATTGTCGTTGCTCTGCGGGAAGGCAGAGAGGGCGGCGAGGAGGAAGATTATGATGGTGAGTAATGGTTTCATAATTTTGGAAATTATTGTAAGATTAATTGTTGTTGGCGCTGGATTGCGATAACATTAGTCAATGCCTTGCCCTGCCGCTCATAAAGGTCTGTGTCGATGAAATTGAGCAAGACATTGCGGCTCCAACCATTTTGAACAGTCTGATGGACAAAGAAAAGGGCTTTGTCAGGAACATTAAAGAATTTGTCAATAATATATCGATGATGTCCCCACGGCACATTAAACAAATCTCGTCTGATTTGCTCAACTACTTGTTGTGTAAAATGGAAATTTTCAAAGCAATCAACAACCTGTGGGTTATTTATATTTTTTTCTAATAACGCCTTGTCCGAAGAGTTTATTTGTTTTTTTTCCAAATAATCCACAACTTGTGGAGAAATTATAACATAAGATTGGTACAGAAGGTAAAACTTCTTCATATACATTATGTTAGTTTCCGAAAAACAAGTTGCATCGGGGTTAAGTTCTCGCAAATCTCGGCTGAGGTTTTTCATAAACCCACTACCCCATTTGTTTTCCGCTTTTTTTTCAACAATATCCTTTCCGAGTTCCCAATAATATTGCAGCATTTCGCTGTTGACCTTTACCGCCGCCTTGATTTGGCTTCTGCGGTAACGGGAACTCAGTTCGGCTATCCATTTAGTATAGTCTTGGTCTAATATTTTAATCGGGTTTGGCATAATAATTTCCCTGTAATTTTTCTGCAAATATAAGAATCTTTTTTGACATAAAAAACTAATCCCACCGTCCTGATAATACAATGACAGTGGGATTAGTCAACATTGCAAACCAATCGGTTTCTTAGAACCCTTGCGGCTTACATTCATTTAAAAATTTCGCAAAGGGAGACATAACACGCTCTAAAAACGCCCATTTTTCCAAGCCGGGATACGACGGATGGAAAGATTCGATTACAACCATACGTCTCTGCTTGTAGTAACGCAAACGACAATGCCATTTTGTTTCTACCCGATTCTGCAAAGGATACCTATAATCCAATGGATAATCTGATTCCCCTAAAAAATTCTCTTGGGTAATGAAATCGAACATTGTACCATTACCGTCACAACACACAATTACATTCGGACTCAGAATATCGATTTCTTTTTTCAGAAAAACTTCATCACGTTCCAACGCTTCTCTTAATATATTGGGTGGACAATCTTCGCCTCCTGCCAATTTCTTTGTTTCAATAAACGCAAAAGGCTGAGTGTTCCAAACCTTCTTCACAACACCTTCTTCCATTTTGGATACTATATCTCGATCTCCAACTCGACGTTCGATCCTATTCTCTAATATTCCATAGAGCAACATTGCAAGCCACGGATAAAATTTCCCCTCCAAATCACTGACAACGTCTTTGTTCATTTTCATACTATCCCTTGTATCATACCCATATCCGTCAGGACAATCTTTCACCATTAACATTACACGCCTTGATGAATTCTCCCACAATTCGTCCACATTAATAGAATCATCAACCTTACGCATAATGCCATCTCGGCAAAACTTGTTTCGGTCCGCCTCGGGATAACTATTTATCCATTGCTCAAAGAGCGTATCCAAGCATTCATTGTAGTTTATGAAATAACTCATATTCTTTGTTATTAATTGTTAGCAATCTTTCAACGTCCCAAATGTAATAACATAATGCTATATCTTCCAAATATTTCTACACATTTTTTATTATTTTTTTTGCATTATTTTTTATTTTTCCATAATTATCTGAATCATAGAAAATTACAATAATTTTTGTAAGGTTCAATAGGTAAAAATATAAAAATTTTGTAAGATTCAATAGGTAAGTTTTTGAAAATCTTGTAAGGGTCAATAGGTAAATTGAATTTTTTTGCGCGGAATAAGGAATTTTTGTTATTTTTGTGAAGAGGGAAATGGATGTTTGATGTCAATTCAATGCAACTCTAATTTGTCAAAAATCTGACAGATTCAACGATGTTTCAAAATGTCGATTCCATATTTATCGATTTGGTTACGGAAAAAAGGGTTCAAATTATTGTGATCGCATATCAAATCAACCTTGCAGCCCAACAAATCTTCCAAATACTGCGCCGCAGCGATGGCATTATAAAACACAGGAGGCATCTGCACAAACAAATCCACATCGCTGTTTCCGTTGTGGGTGTTCTTGGCGACACTCCCCAAAAGACGCATCGAAGTAATTCCGAAATCGTGGATGAGCCTTTCGGAATTGTCTTTGAGAAGATTGATATATTCGGACTGCGATTTCATAGCCATAAAGTTTCTGCAAATGTAACATATTTTTGGGCAAGGTTCAATAGGTAACACGAAAAAATTTGCACATAACCAAAAATTCTCCTATTTTTGTAAACCAAAAACTTACGAAAAATGAAACGAACACTTATACTATTGACTTTGCTCATTATGGCGACCACCGCCATCGCCCAAAACTTTCCCGACACGCTGAGGGAATTTCGCGGTGTGTGGGTGGCGACTACCAAGCGCATCGACTATCCGCAGAAGGCTACCACAGATGCCAATACATTGAAATCCAATTACATAACATTATTATCACAATACAAAAACGCCGGATACAACGCCGTGGTGTTTCAAGTGCGCCCCGCCGCCGACGCTTTTTTCAAGTCGCCTTACGAACCGTGGAGCGAATGGCTCACCGGCAAACAGGGACGCGCACCCGTGCCCGAATTTGACCCGCTTACATTTATGGTGGAGCGCACACACGCGCAGAAAATGGAGTTTCACGCTTGGTTCAACCCATTCCGCGCCGTGGCTACAACGCAATACGCCGACGTATGCGCCAATCACATCTCCAACACCAAACCCGAATGGTTTTTCTCGTATGGCGGCAGCAAATATTTTGACCCCGGCATCCCCGAAGTCCGCGAATACTTAATCAAGATAATCGTCGATGTAGTAAAGCGTTACGACATCGACGGCGTACATTTTGACGATTATTTCTACCCCTACCCCGTGCAGGGCGACAATAAGAAATTCATCGAACTCCCCGACGACAAGACGTATCAAAAATACAAGGGCAATTTCACCGACAAGGCGGCTTGGCGGCGCAACAATGTAAACGTATTCATCCGCGATTGCAACGCCGCCATCAAGAAGGAAAAGGCGTGGATAAAATTTGGCGTGGGTCCGGCGGGCGTTTGGCGCAACAAGCGCGAAGACCCCGACGGCTCCGAAACCAATTCGCTCTCCGCCTACGACTATCTCTACGCCGACGTACTCACTTGGCTCAAAAACGGCTGGATAGACTATGCCGCGCCGCAGATATATTGGAACATCAAGCACCAATACAACCAATTTGAAAAATGCGTCCGTTGGTGGAACAATCACGCCTACGGTCGCAACATCTACATCGGACTCGGCGCATACAATCAGGAGAATGGCGGTGCCAACGGTTGGAACGACCCAAACGAAATCCCCAACCAAATCAATATCACCCGCAAATATCCCAACGTGCAGGGAATCATCACCTACCGCAGCACCACCATCACCAAAAACCCGTTGAATATGGTAACGTTGGTAAAGCAAAAATGTTTTAATCGCGATGTGATGATGCCCCGTATGCCGTGGCTCGAAAACAGCCCCAACAGTCCCGAAGCCACCATCATCAAGGCTCCCCGCCAATACGTTGTGCATTGGACAGACGAAAAGCAACGCGCACTGCCCGCCGACGACAAACCAGTATTCTACGCCATCTACCGCGTCAAGGGCAAGAACCCCGACTTTGTACCGTCGCAAAAGAATTTCCTCAAATTCACCGACAATTGCGACCTCCGTCTATTCCACAAGGGCAAGGCTTGGTTCCGCAAAAAATTCTACACTTACAAGATAACATCCTTCAACCGTTACCACGTGGAGAGCGCACCAAGCAAGGCAATCATCATCAAATACAGCAAAAAAGACCGTGTAGAATAATGGACATCACAATATATACCGACGGCGCATCGCGTGGCAATCCTGGACCAGGCGGCTACGGCGTAGTGCTAATGAGCGGACCTTACAGGCGCGAGATTGCCGAAGGATTCCGCAAGACCACCAACAACCGTATGGAACTCCTCGCGGTAATTGTTGGGCTCGAGGCGTTGAAAAGGCCGGGAATGAATGTTACCATCTATTCTGATTCGCGCTATGTAGTGGACAGCGTGGAAAAAGGATGGATTTGGGGATGGATTAAGAAAGGATTTTCAGGCAAGAAAAATCCCGACCTGTGGATGCGTTTCATCAGGATTTACCGTCAACACACTGTAAAATTCGTTTGGATCAAGGGACACAACGACACCCCAGAAAATGAACGTTGCGACCGTATGGCAGTGGCAGCGGCGTTGGATAAGGATAAATTGAAGGTGGATGAGGGGTTTGAGAATGAGGCTGCGGGAAATACGATGCTGATGTAATTACAAATTATATTGTTTGGAATCCTTGCTGCCAAACCTCTCTTCCGGCTCGGCGGCGATTCTGTAATTATTGCCATCCGTTGCCCAATCGTCGTAGCCGAAGCCGACATTGGTGTCATCGAAATCGTCCTCGAAATCTGCACTCGAAACGTCGCCAATCTTGACAGCCTCTCCCCTATTGGTAAGGTAATGCAACGTATTGAGCAACCGCGCAATGGTCAATTCGGCGTCGGCTTTGCGTTTCAATTGACATTCCCAAACCACCAACGCCGTCCATCCGTGTTGCTTGTAAAGGTCGAGGACACGGATGTCGCGGGCGCGGTTGCGGTCGATTTTCTTTTGCCAAAATTCGACATTGCTTTTGGGCAGATGGTACATCCCACATTCCTCGTGTCCGTGCCAAAAACAGCCGTTTACAAATATCGCCAAGCCATATTTCTTGATGGAAATGTCGGGGCTGCCGGGCAAATCCTTGTTGCCAACACGAAACCTGTATCCGGCGGCATACAAGGCTCGCCGGATAATGAGTTCAGGTTTTGTGTCGCGACTATGGATTTGCGACATTACAAAAGAACGTTTGGATTGTGAGAAAACGTCCATACTATTAATGACAATTATCTGACGCACATGCAATTATTGCGCCCATTCAGCACCTTCGGGAGTGCGTCGCCATGCAAAATAGCTGTCGAGCACCTTCATTGCTTCGAGGCTCGGTGTCTTGCCTTCGTGCGGCGTGGGACCCGTCAGGTACATATAAGTTTGGTTTTCGTTGGTGAACTGAGGCCAATTGGGGAGGCCGTCGCCGTTGGGGTCGCCGGTCTTGGCAAAATTAGTCCAATACTTGCCCATTGCCTTGGAGAGCGCGATGTCGCTGTCGCCCTGATTGATGTGTTGGAACACGAAATTAACATCCTGACCGTGGTACGAACCTTCGGCATTGGCGGGCGGCTGGTCAAAATAATAGATATAGACCTTGCTCTTGCCTACCTTCGACTGCAACGACGCCCAAGCCCAAGTCTGCCAACCAAATGCAGCGTCGCGCATAAGATCGCGGGCGGTTTTGTTGAGTACCTTTTCCTCGCCGAGCGGATAGGCGGCAAGCAACGCATCTGCAAATTTGCCATAACGGTTTTTAACGATTGTGGGGTGGTTTTCGTAATTGTCGCCCCAAGAGAAACTGCCGCCCTCGTCAGAATTGTAGCCTACAAGGATGTCAACATCGTTGAAGTCGCCCTTTTCGTAGAGTTTGTATTGGTCGTCCTTGATTACATAGCCATCGACTATGGGCCATGCACCAAATCCCGACATATCTTGACCGGCAAATTTTGCGGCGTCCAATGCGCGGAGGTCGGCGAGCGAGGATGCACCGAGTTTTTGGGCGATTGCCTTACCGTCTTGCTCTGCCATTGCGAGAGTCTTCATATTTTCGCCCGGATAGGTAGTCTTGCGTGTGGGACCAAACGAACCGCCGCTCTGCGAAATTGCCCTCTGGAACAATCCCTTAGCCAACGGCGACGCGCACAGCATACTTACCGAAATGCCGCCCGCGCTCTCGCCAAAGATGGTTACATTGTTGGGGTCGCCACCGAAATTGGCAATGTTGTTCTTTACCCATTTGAGACCGGCGATTTGGTCGAGAATGCCGTAATTGCCGCTCACGTGCTGAGGGTTTTCGGCGGTGAGTTCGGGCAAGGCGAGAAAGCCGAGGTTGCCAACGCGATATGTGATGGAAACCACCACAACACCATTCCTTGACAGGATTTCGCCGTCGTGGCTCGGGTCAGCGGTAGAGCCAAATGAAAATCCGCCGCCATATATCCAAACCATCACCGGCATCTTGTCGCCGGCAGTCTTGGCGGGCGACCACACGTTGAGATACAAGCAATCTTCGCTGAAATTATCGGGATTGGCGTCGCCTTGGATTGGTCCTTTGGCAAATTCGGTGGTCTTCTTGACATCGGTCCACGGCGTGGCGGGCTGCGGAGCTTTCCACCGCAAATTGCCTATCGGCGGCGCGGCAAAGGGTATGCCCTTGAAGATTTTGAGGCTGTCTTTCGTGTAGCCCTCCACCTTGCCATATTCGGTGGAGACGATGTTGGTGAGTTCGTTGTTGGTGGATTGTTGACTGCCGGTGCAGGCAGCCAACATCGCTACCAAAGCAAATAATATTGTTGTAATTCTGCGCATATTTGTAGTTTATTATGTTTATTTCTTTGGACTGCAAATTAACATAAAAAATATCAAAACTACAAAATAAATCAGCAACTATTTGCCCCTGAAACCTTTTCTGTGGTATTCGTTGCGCTCTTTTTTCTTGCGGCCAAACATATACTGATCGTCGTTGTCGTCGAAGTAGGGCGACTTGCGGCGGTCAAAATCGCGGTCGTTGCCACGGTTTAAATCATTAGAGCGGTCGAAATCCTTGTTGCCAAACATTGCTGCGCGGCGTTCCTTGCGGTTGGGCTTGTGCGGTGTGCGGTCGCGGTCGGAGCGGGTGTGTTCGCCGTTGGAGGATGCTTGCTCCACGGTAACGGACTGTCCGTCAAACTGTGCATCGCGCATTGCGTCAAGGACTTCCTGGAGATGTTCGGTATCAACCTCAAAGAAAGA
Organism: Bacteroidales bacterium UBA3824; assembly: GCA_002393195.1. GTDB lineage: Bacteria > Bacteroidota > Bacteroidia > Bacteroidales > UBA3824 > UBA3824. Next base: position 47,294 of record DGIK01000224.1, read on the forward strand.
GAAATTCTTCTGAATGTCGATCTTGCCGATGGAAACCTCGCGATTGTCCACCACACGATTCACAAATCCCATCATCGTGCCGGGCGACACGTGGTCCTTGCTGCCGAGCGAAATGAACAGCCTCGAATAATCCTTGCCATACTCACGGCGGTCGCGGTCGCGCTTGCCACCACGACGCTCCGAACGATCACGGCGGTCGTCACGGTCGTCAAAACGGTCGCCACGGTCGCGCTTGCGGTCTTTCTTGCGGTCCTTGCCGGATTCCTTGTCGTCGAAATCTACGTTGATATCCTTGGCATTGCGGTAATAATCGAGGAACCTATTGAACTCCATCGACACAAATTTCTTGATAATTTGGTCGCGGCTCATATCGGCAAATTTTTCGGCAATCTGTGCGCTGAACGCCTCTATCTGCGCCTCGTCTATCTCCACATTCTTCACCTTGTCGATGAAATTGAGGAGTTGGATTTCGCAGATTTCGCGGCCGTTGGGTACAGGTTTGCGCTCAAATTTCTTCTTGCAAATCTTTTCGATGGTGCGGAGCTTGCCCTTCTCTTTGAGGTGCAAGAGCGAAATCGAAACGCCCGATTTGCCAGCCCTGCCTGTACGTCCCGAACGGTGCACGTACACTTCGGGGTCGTCGGGCAGATTGTAATTGATGACGTGTGAGAGGTCGTTGACATCCAAACCACGCGCCGCAACGTCGGTGGCAACGAGTATTTGCAGATGACGGCTGCGGAATCGTTGCATCACATTGTCGCGCTGCGCCTGAGAAAGGTCGCCGTGGAGGGCGTCGGCATTGTAACCGTCTGCCATCAACTTGTCGGCAACTTCCTTGCACTCCATCCTCGTGCGGCAGAATACAATGGCGTAGATGTCGGGATTGACGTCGGCAACGCGTTTGAGTGCTTCGTAACGGTCTTTGGCGCGAACCATAAAATATTGATGCTCAACATTTTCGGCGGCAATATTTTTGGCAGCGACGGCTATTTCCTCCGGATTTTTCATGTACGACTGCGCCATGCGCTCGATGTCGGCGGGCATTGTGGCAGAGAAGAGCAAAACGGTCTTGTCTTCCGGGGTGTCGGCGAGGAGAGTATCGAGGTCGTCCTTGAAACCCATCGAGAGCATTTCGTCTGCCTCGTCAAGTACGAGCCACTGGATAGCGTCGATTTTGAGGGCTTTGCGCTCCATGAGGTCGATGGCACGTCCGGGGGTTGCCACAACAATCTGGCAACTCTTTTTCAACTGCTTGATTTGCGCGGAGATGCTTGCGCCGCCATATACGGGTACTATGGAAAGTCCTTTGAGATACTTGGAAAAATTGGTCAAATCGCCGGTGATTTGAAGGCACAATTCACGAGTAGGACAAAGTACAAGCACCTGAGTATCGGTGTTGTCGATGTCTATCTGATTGAGTACCGGCAGACCAAAAGCTGCGGTCTTGCCTGTGCCTGTCTGCGCGAGGGCGATGAGGTCGCTCCTGCTGCTTGTGATGAAAGGAATGGTCTTTTCCTGAATAGGGGTCAACTGCTCGAAACCCATTTCGGTAACGGCGTCGATGAGGGGTTGTTTCAACCCGATTTCCTGAAAGTTCATTTGTCGTTTTTATGTTATTAATTACCACTACGGCAATACGAACCTCCTGGCTTCTTTCCCATCTAATCCCATTGTGCGAGCCGCGTCAGCCGCCCGGAGACTTGTATTCCGCTTAAATTCAGGCTGCAAAGGTAGTGAATGTTTGGGAGTTGAATGTTAAGGGAATGGTATTTTTGGGTTAAAAATTATAGTTGTTCGATTTCTTCGGCAGAAAGTCCAGTAAATTTGACAATTAAATCTACTGCCATTCCATGTTCCTTCATTTGTCGGGCGATTGACAAATGAGCCTCTCTTTCGCCTTGCGCAATGCCTTGTGCCATACCTTGCGCCATACCTTTTTGAAAACCACGTTTTTCACCGCGCTTTTCACCCTTCTCCGCACCTTCTTGATATTTGACGTTCATTGCATCTTTCAGGACAACATAATCGTCGTACTCCTTCATATACTTTTCCTGCTCTGCACGGGTAAGTACATGATAACGAGCAATCTCACCAAGTCGCGAAAGTGCAGGAGTCTTGTCCATAAATTGTATTGAAGCCTTCATCTTGTCCATATTTGCTATGTTGTACAACCAATAATCCAATTCCGTTTTGCAGGTTTCGAGTTTCATCTTCCTTTTCCTGAAATACGGCAATTGGATTTTCCAATATTCAACGAGGTCGTTGGTTATTTCCTTTTTCTTGCTGTTGACATCTACAATGCAATTACGCGAGACCTTGTGGTTCTCTTCTCCTGGAATTTTGAAGTTAAGGAGAAATATACCAACAACTTTGTTGATGTTGTAGTCCCACTTCTTCTTTTCCCTCTTGGTGATAGTATCCCCTTTCTGCTTGATTATATCGCCCTGATTGGAGATGCTGCGGGCTACATAATAGGTAATGCGCCTATCAAGAAACGACTGCTTCTCGTTTTGCATTTCTATTATGAACTCCTCGCCCGTGTCGAGTTTGCATTTGATGTCGTATATCACCCTGCGTGATTTTTCTTTATCACCGTCAGACTCATTGTTGAGATATGTCAGACTCACGATATTGAGTTTTATTCCGGCGTATTCAAACAACGCCGTCAGGAAACCCTTCATCACTATCTCGTCCCTGAAACACTTCTTGAAGCCGAAGTCTGTTATGGGGCTGATATACAAAAAATCTTCTTTTGCCATATTGTGTTACAATAATTTTAGGCAAATGAAACAAATATTTTGGAAATATGCAAGGAAATTGCTACATATTTTTCAAAAAAATATAAAATATAGGGTAGCTCACGGACTACCCTTGGTGTTTTCGCGCCGTTGGCGCTACGGGCGATTGGCATTGGTGTAGGGACGCGGCGCGCCACGTCCCTACCTCCGCCACTGCCTGATATGGAAAACCATGCGCAAGGGATTGTATAAGTCATATAACTATCTGATTTATAGGGGTTTACCTCCATTTATATTTCATATTTTTGAGTTGATCGCATTTCATGGCGTGTAAGTTTTGGTGGATTGTACATCGCTGCAAATATAATGAAAAAAACATAATATAGTGCAAAAAATGTGAATTTTTTTCGATATTACAATGGTTTCACGATATTGCCCGCCGCATACAGCGCAAGTATCGTGTTTTTTTAGCAAAGTTTTCTACAATAATTTCCAATCATATTTTACAAACAAACGATTTCATCAACGGCAATGCCAGTGTATTTGGCGATGACATCAACGGGCAATCCATCGGCTTTCATAGTGCGGGCAGTGGCAAGCAATGCTTCCGCACGTCCTTCTACTCTACCTTCTTCACGTCCTTCTTCACGTCCTTCTTCACGACCTTCCGACCGTTCTCTTGCCATTGCGTTGCGCTGCGTCATTATTTCGAGGCGGTAATCGTTATATTTGTAGAGGTCGCCATCCGAATAGGCTGAACGTTGCACAATTTTCAACGCTTCGTTTATTTCTGGATTGTCGGTCAAGGCTTCGTCAACACTTTGCGTCGATTCGTCTATCTCCGTCAAAAACCTAAGCCACAATTCTTTGATGGCACGGTTGCCACGGTCGGCGGGCTTGTATTTGGGCAATTCTACAAATATCAACGCAAGGTCTTTACGGATGTCGTCAGGGTGGTTCTTGTTGGCGATGTAAAACTCTTGCATATAGCCATCATCACCATCATAATCGAAGGCATCATCGTTGACAAGCGCAAGTGCATACACTTCACGCAGTCTTTCAAAAGCCGAACCCTTGTCCAATTGTTTGGAATACATCGCCGCAACATTATACAATGTCCGCGCGAAAAACTCCCCGTTCCAAAGCGACTGCATCTCCACAATGAAGCCGCGCCCATAATTGTCGGTGCAGCGAACATCCACGATGGAGAGCTTCTTGCCGGGATTGTCGGGCACAGTTTCGTTGGTGAGGTACTCCACACTAACTATCTCCATACCCTCCGGCAACGGCAATAGCGCGTTGAGAAGGCTCTTGACGAGGTTGGGATGCTCGCCAAACACCTTCTTGAAGGTCAAATCGACTTTGGGATTGAGGTACTTTGACATAGTGAAATGCGTTTGTTTGTTCTACGGCGCAAATATAATGTATTTATTTGGAAAACAAAAAAAATTATGATTTCACGATATTGCCCGCCGCATACAGCGGATACACCTTTATGTCCTGATACTCGCAAAAATTCTCGAGCGAGGTGCGGATGCCAAATGGCGATTTTTTTTGAGACATAAATATACGTAGGCTCTGCATCTTGCCAGTTTTGCCCGACTTTACTTCCACCGGCAATATCTGATTGTGCGACTGTACAAGATAATCAATTTCTGCATCACTGCCCTTCTTGTCTCGTTGCCAACAATATAGCGCGGCAGGGAAATCAGCGGGCATATTTTTCACAAACTCACACCCAACAAACACCTCTGCCAAAGGGCCTTTGTTGATAAAATTGATGTCGTTTTCCAATATAATGTCCTTCAAATCGAGATTGAGCACACGCTGCAACAGACCCGTATCAAACATTATCATACGGCGGCATCTTTCGTCGGTCTCTGCGCCGAGGGGGATGCCATTGGCGGCAGTGTGCGTTACGGGATATACCAATCCCGCCAATATCAACGTCTGCAATGCTGCCTGAGCCTGTTCTGTGCGCACACCGTCCACTTTTGAAAACATAAATTTGCCCTGCGTCTGCGCCGCCACCGACATAAAGACCGCATCTATACGCGACGACGGTATGCGGCGACGGTATTTCGCAAAATCGTCCCTGTAAGAGGTTATAAGTTCGGCAAGGATTTTCTGACATTCGACAAAAGAATTGGTTTCGGCGTATTTTTTGACAACGGCTGGCATGCCTCCTATTATCATAAAGGCTCGCAAAAACTGCAAAAGTCGGTTGTGAACGACATCAGACAAAGGGTTGGACGGCGACGCCTTGCTGACGGCTGCGGCGAGAGGAGCATTGTCCATCGCTTGGAGAAATTCCGAAAAACAAAAAGGATACATATACAGCGAATGTATGCGTCCGACGCCAAAGGACGGCAACTCTTCGAGGGCAAACTCCAACAACGAACCTGCGGCTATGACATGGAGTTCGGGATATTGTTCATAAAAATACCTTAGGCAGCCTATTGCGGCAGGGCAATCCTGTATTTCGTCTATAAAAAACAACGTTTTGCCAGGCTTGAAAGTAAAGCCTTCAAGCAACGACAACTCCTCACAAAGCTGCTGAGGCGACTTCATTTTGTTGAATACGGCATGTAAATCTTGCCGAAGATGAAGGTCTATCTCTACATAATTTTCAAATGTTTTGCCGAGATTCCTCACAGCTGATGTCTTCCCTACTTGTCTTGCACCACGTAGCAAAATAGGCTTATGTTCAGATGATTTTTTCCACTCTGCAAGGACTTTGTCTATATTGCGTTCTAAATACTTTGTATTCATAGCGTTATAATTAAATTACGCTGCAAATATACAACAAATCCGTAAAAATTGGCACCGAGTTTCGGTTAAAAAACGTAAAAATTGGCACCGAGTTTTGACCAAAATCCGTAAAAATTGGCACCGAGATTATTTTTTATCGCGTTCCCTTCTGCTTGAAAACCTCCCAAATTGCTATCCCAGCGCTTACCGAAACATTGAGCGAATGTTTGGTGCCAAATTGTGGAATCTCTACGCAGAGGTCGCACAAATCCATCAATCGGTCGTCAACGCCTTTTACCTCGTTGCCAAAGATGAGGGCGACATTGGGGTATGGCGACAAGTCCATCTTGTCTATCATCACGCTTTCCTTTGCCTGCTCGATGGCGATGATGGTGTAGCCGTCGGATTTGAGGGCATTGACGGCTGCAACGGAGTCGGCACAATGCTCACACTCCACCGACTGCTCTGCGCCGAGGGCTGTCTTGCGGATTTCGGCATTGGGCGGGCAAGCGGTGATGCCACACAATAATATTTTGGAAATGCGGAAAGCGTCGGCGGTACGGAAAATGGAGCCGACATTGAGGGCACTCCTCACATTGTCGAGCACAAGCACCACCGGCGTTTTGTCGCATTTTTTGAACTCATCCACAGAAATGCGGTTGAGTTGCTGCATCGAAAGTTTTTCCATCAGGAATTGGATTACTTGTTGAGGGCTGCCTTCACTTTGTCGGCAATGAGTTTGGATTCTGCCTTGCCAGCGAGTTGCGCATTGGCGGCCTTCATCACCTTGCCCATATCCTTGATGGACGTTGCGCCCGTCTCGACTACAACCTTGGCGATGATTTCTTCCACTTCGGCTTCTGAGAGCTGCTTGGGAAGGTAGCATTTGATGTATTCGAGCTGGGCATTCTCCTCGTCAACGAGATCCTGACGACCCTGCTGCTGGTAGATGGCGATGGAATCGGTGCGCTGCTTGATCATCTTCTGAATGATTTTCAATACGTCGGCATCGGTAACGTCAGTACCCCTGCCGGAGGTCTGCTCTTTGAGGATTTCAGCCTTGATAGCACGTACTGCGGCGAGTTTCGCCTGGTTTTTCTCTTTCATTGCGGACTTCATAGCGTCCTGGATTTGCTCTGTAAGTGTCATTTTACAATAATGATTATGTTTGGTTATTTTTTTGAAAGATTGTCGTAATAAGCGGCGGTCTGCTTGTCGTTGAGACGCGTGCAGATGCGCGAAAGTATTGCGGCGTCGTGCGGACGTTTGTATTGGTTGTATAATCTGATATACAACTCCTTGGCCTTCTTGTAACGCGCTGCAAGCGGTGCCGTCTTCTGCTGCATAGTCTTGTAGGCGGCGTTGGTCTTCTTGGCTTCGTATGCCTTGATTGCCGCTACATATTCGTTTTCGGTGTTGATGTACGCGTCGTATGCCATGTAATTGAGCCCTATGAGGTTGTTGGGGTTCAGATTGTAAAGCTGACGAGCGATACTATCCGCCTCGTCCTGACGACCGAGTTTGGTGCAGACGAGGTGTTGCTTTTCGATTATGGCGATGTCGTCGCGGTATTCGGGGTCGAGGGTCTGGTATCTAAGGTGCGCCTTGCCGTATTCCTGCATCTCACAATAACGAAGATACAGACGGTAATTTACAAATTTGATGTCGTTGCCATCGGGATATAGGGCAGAATATTTTTCGAGGCGGTCGAGCTCCTTGCTGAGATTGTCGGCGTCGGCATAATGCTTGATTTGCATCATCAAAATCTGCTCGTCTTCGTATCCCGCATCCTCCGCGAGCTTGAAGTATGGTATCGCCGCCGCGTGCGAATCGGCGGAATACAAACATTTGCCCGCCAACGCATACAGCTCGGCGGATACGGTTTCCTTCTTGGAAACATACAATTCTATAATCTGACAATACTTGTCGAAGGCGTTGAGGTAGTCCTTCTGATAGTACATCAAGTCGGCTTCCTGACGTGCCGAGACCATCGTCTTGCTGCTGCCGCATCCTGGCAAAATCACCGACAATGCCATCGACAACATCATGCAGTACATTATGTATCTTGGTTTCATATAAGATTGAGGATTGCATGATTGTTAATCCAACGGCAAAGTTAAATAAAAAAATGCAGTATTCAACCATTGGCAACAAAAAAAACCATCATATCCCATACTGGAAGCCGCAGATGGCAAATCCATGATATGGGATACAACGGTTTGTTTGGATGTTTGAGGGCTACTACTAACCTTTGCTCTTGCCTACGAAAGACAGGATACCCACGGCGCAACCCTTCTTGCCGCCTTCACCGGGCTTAAACCTGATCGAGATGTAGTACATACCGGTCTTGTTGCAGATGAAATCGAAAGACTTGCGGTCCGATTTGGTCACCTTATCGTATGTGCAGCCGTAAGGCTTGGAGTTTTCGGGATGCTCCGAATCGTAGAGGGTGAGCACCACCTGCTCCTGAAAACCATCGGGCGCACAGAGCGAAAACCTGTATTGCGTGCCCTTGTTGAGAACTACGGTCCATTTCATGCCTGTTTCCTCGTCCGGCGAGTCCCTCTTCAATTTTGTATTGAAGTCACGCAGGTAAATTGCCTTCTCTGTCTGAGTAGCGCACTGGTAAACAAGCTGTTGCTTGCATTGAGCATCCGCCTTGTCGGTGAACGAAGCCAATGCCAATACTGCAAGAACTATGAGTATAAACAGTCTTTTCATATTATAAAGCAATTATTTTACTATTTTGTTACGTATTTTTTCTGTTGTAGTGATTATCTCCTGAAGTTCTTCCGTTGACAATTCTACAACGCTGTATTCGTTTTGTACGATGACGCCATCCTCGCGGGCCTGTGCGTTTTCGTTTACGTGTTCGGTAATCTTTACCACATCGAGCACTTCCTTGAGCTCCTCGAGATACTGTACAAGTTCTTCAAAATTCTTGTCGGTGCTCTTGAAGATTTTCAGGATTGGGAGCAATCTGTTGAGAATGCCCTTTTGCTCGCCGATAGTCTCCTTAAACTGGTCGCTCGGCTGCTCCTTTGCAACCTGAGTGATGAGGTAGAGCGATTCTACCCACACACCCGTTACAAGCAGTGCGCTGAGATTGCTACGCTGATTGTTGCGCAAGTGCTCGTCCATATCTTGGTAGCTATTCACACACATAAACTGGAGCGAATCGATATTGTCTTCGGAAGTGGCGAGACGCTTGAGAGCCTGGAAGTCGAAAAACTGTCCGAGCTTCAAATCCTCCGTCAATCCCCTTATCGACACCAGGTAGTCGAGAATCTGCGATGTCTTGGAATAAACATTCAAATAACCTAAGTCGGCACTCAGGATGCCCAGACCCAGAGCCTTCTTGAAGCTCGAGGTGTAGTCTTTCACCTTGTCGGGATTTGCCAAGTACCTTGTGCTGAAAGGCACGCCGGAATCCTTCAAAAGTGCCGCCATCTCCACGGGCGACGAGAAACTTGCAATCACCTCATTCATCGCGTCAGAATTGTAGTTGACTTCCGAAGTGTTCATGTCGTCCCCGGGTATGAATTTTATGTCGCCTTCTGACCCGTCGTTACATCCGCCGCAGCTAAACTGCATAAATGTAACACATACGAGAGCCAAAGACCCTAACCATTTGTTGCGCATAATGTTGTTTTGTGTTTTTTTTGTTTCAAATAATCTAATTGTCCTCCTTCTCGTCTGTCACAATCTTGAGTTTGGCTTTTTTCTCCTCCTCGGGCTCCGCTGCTGGCGCACCCTCTGCAGATGCAGCCTTTGGTTGCTCCTCCGCCGGCGCGGGTGCCTTCACCTTCTTCTTCAGCAGCGTGCTGTAATGAAGGTTGCCCGTCCAATCGACGAACTTCTTGAGCAGGTCGAAATAAAGCGTTATGTAGCACACCAGGCTGAAAAGCCATATCACCACTATGTCAAACGCAAAGGTGTCGTAGTATTTGCCACAAAACCATTTGTTAGGCGCATAAAAATGCGACCTGAATCCGAAGAATCCATCATGATCCGCATCGTGGAAAATAGGATCTACCTGCTGTATTAAACGGTTATTGTGGCGAATTATTTTGTTTTTCTCAAACGAATTCTTAACAATTTCCTGTAGCTTTTCGTTGTGGTACCTGTCGCGCCTACTGTTGCAGTAGCCAGGCTGCTGGCTTTCATAGTGTTGCTTCTGACTCTCCAACTCTCTGTCGGCTATGTTGAACATCTTGCGGTAATACGCCTTGAGCTCATTGAGGTAGCCGTCGATGTCGTCCGCCACATTCTCGTCAAAACGGTCAACAGTAAGCTTATCGAGGCTCTTGCAACTGCAATCGGGCACCCTCACCATCTCTGCCACAATTTCCTCTCTGAGCAGCGCGAGATTGTATTCCTCCACACGTCTGATGCGTATCGTGTCGTACTCGGGATCGTCTTCTTCTATCGAGTCTACACATTCAGTTGCTTTTGTGAGCGCATTCTGAAGCTCCTCCACGTAATAAGCTTGCTTAAAATCTGCATAACTATGACGTTTTTCTGTTTCGTAGAAGTCTTTTTCATACCTATTGTCGCGGAACTGCTTGACCATCAACGCTTCATAAGACCACCTCGACGGCATCAGCTCGGCGATGATAGGCACTTGTCCCACGCTGCCAATTATCTGATTCAATTTGCTGAAACTAAACATCGAACCGCCAAGCGCCATCTGAGGTATCATCAAGAGCGGTATCATAATGTAGATAGTAACAGCCGAATTGAACGCCGACGATATATTGAGACCCATCATATTGGCAAATACAAACATGGAGAACAGCACAAGCCAGAACGACCCATACATACCCCATTCAAATTGCAATATCGTATTGCCCACAAGCACATACAATATAGCCTGTACAGCGGATATGAATGTGAGTATCACCACTTTTGCCACCAAGTAGCTCGACCGCGACAGATTGAGAAACTCCTCTCGCTTGAGTATCTTGCGATCGCGGAATATCTCCTCTGCCGACACCGTAAGTCCCAAAAACAGAGCCACAATGATGCTCATGAAGATATACGGTACAATGTTTTCATTCTCAAAAAACAAGTAGGTTCCCTTGTTGGGGTCGGTGTATCTGATAAGGAACGACAATATAAAGCCCAACAGAGGAGCTTCAAGCAAATTGAGAACCACATACTGCGTGTTGCTGATTTTGGATTTGACATCACGCCTGAGATATATCAGGAACTGACGAATCCAATTGGGCACATGCAGGTTTTTAGGCGGTTCGTTGGTAACGTCGTCTATCTTCTCTGGCGTCACGTTTTTCTTGAAACGCTCTTCCCACTGCGACGGCGTAACCTTGCGTTCGTCCTTGAAATTACCATATTCGTCCACTTTCTGCGCCTCGATGATGTCGAAGATGACCTCCGGCGTCGAGTTGCCGCAGACCGGACATTCGCCCTCCTCGCTCTTTACCTGATTGTCGGCGGTCTTAAAATAAGATATACAGTCGATAGGATGTCCGTAATATACCATATAACCACCCGTATCGAGGATGATCATCTTATCGAACATCTTGTATATCTGCGACGAAGGCTGGTGGATTACCACAAAAATAAGTTTGCCCTTGAGGGTGAGCTCCCTCAAAAGGTCCATTACATTCTCAGAGTCTCTTGACGACAGACCCGAAGTAGGCTCGTCCACAAACAAGATAGAAGGCTCGCGGATAAGCTCAAGGGCGATATTGAGACGCTTGCGCTGACCGCCGGATATGAGCTTATTGAGCGAATTGCCCACCTTGAGGTCGCGACGCTCGTATAGACCGAGGCTTTTGAGCACCGAATTTACCTTTTCGGTGATTTCCTGGTCGCTCAAATCCTTAAAACAGAACTTCGCGCTGAAATACAAGTTTTCAAACACCGTAAGTTCCTCTATCAAGAGGTCGTCCTGCGGGATAAGACCGATGACGCCTTCAAGCTTTTCCTTCTCGGTATGGAGATTGATGCCATTGATAAGCACCTCGCCCTGCGACGGCGTAGTGATGCCCGAAAGCACGTTGAGCAACGTAGTTTTGCCCGCGCCCGACGCACCCATGATGCCAACAAGCCTGCCCTGACACTCGGAGAAGTTTATGTTTCTCAAGCCAATTGCCCCGTTTGGGAACTTGAACTCGAGGTTGTTGCAGTTGAACGACAAGTTGGTGAAGGTCTTGTCTGCCTGGAATGTGGCGACCACGTCGCTGTAATACACAGGCTTACCTTTGGAGAGTTTGAGCGTAGCACCCGGCGCAAACGAGTAGATGCGGTCGGCAAATATTGCCTGACCATTCAAGAACACGTCGTGAGTGCCGGTGTAGCGCATAAAATACAGCTCCTGAGTAGTAACGCGCAATATGAAGATGTCGGAATCGAGACCCTCACAACGTATCGACTTGGTATTGCTGAAGGAATATTCGTTGTCGCTGATTACCAAAATATTTGGCGAATCAAACTTCAACGAATCGTTGTTTTCCACAAACGCCTTAGAATCCTTGAGCACGTCCTGCGCGCCTTCGGCAATTGCAGCTTGATCGGGATTGATATTGAAGACCTCGCCCACCGTGTTGATAATGGCCATACGCTGCTCGGTAAACTTCTTGCTCGTATTCACCAATTCAAACAGACGTACATACACGACAATTTTCTGCTGCTGATTGATGTTCTTATTGATCTTCTTGCAGATGCCGAGGATTCTTACGGACTCCTTCACAGAAGTGAGTTCCTTGTCCTTCTCCATGCGCGCCCTGGCCTCGGGATTGTTGGCGAGTTCCTTCTCAAGTTCAAGCTGCTTCTTGCGCTCACGCTCTTGCTTGCGCAGCGCCTTTTCGTCGAGGATAAGCCCTACCTGCTTCTTGAAATCCAGCAACCACTCTTGAGCGGCCTCCACACCAAGCTGCTGTATGAGGAAACTCTCCACATACTGCAACTCCTTGTCCTCTATACCGCCGTCCTGCTTGGCGGTGAGGGCAAATAACTGTATCAACGCTCTTAATATCTCTTCACTCATGATGCTGTCCTTCTAAAACGGTTAGCTTATTTACTGACTAATATATTGTTGCTGACTACCGTGTTACAATTAACCTTAACACTGGAAAACTATATCGAATACGGTACCTGTTCAAAAGGTACGTCCACGATGTCGGAATACTCCTCGCCTGCCTCTTCCATGTCTTCATCGTCGTCGGGGTAGTGCCATTTTACGAGCACTTCGTGTCCGTCGTTGTTGATGTCCTCGAGCTTGAGGAGCACGTCAAGCAGGAGCTTCGACGAAGCTGTGTTGAAGTATTCGAGCTTGAAGTTGAAGACTGTCAGGTCAAGGGGATCGTTCTTGTATTCGTCGAGCCATTCGAGGATGGGCTTGTAGAATACCACAACGTCTTCGGGCAGCGAGCGTCCGGAGATTTCAAAGATGTTGTTTTCCTTGTCCAATATAACTGTGGGTGTATCGTCTGTACCCTGTATTTTTATAACTGACATAATTATGTAGATTTATTCTTTGATTCGTGAAATAGTTGATGTTAATACGAAGAACGAATTGACATTGTCAATCGTCAGGAAGCTGTATAGCAGCTTCTGTCCAGTCTTGCGGGCAATGTCGATGAAGCCCAGACCCGCACCGCCACGGTCGGATATGCTACCCTCCCGCATCTGCTGTTTGTAGAGCTTGTTGAGTCCGTCCTTGTCTTGTTTGTTGACGTTCTCTAATATCGACCTAAGCTTTTCGACATTGGCATTCTTGATGATGTTGCCTGTGGTGACGTTGTATTCCGTCGCCGCCTTCGACACCATAAAAATGCCCCTTCCGTCCTTAGCCGATTCGTTGGCATTGCCTTCGGAGTGTTTGCTGATGTTCTGTAGGCATTCCACCATGACGTGGAACACCTTTTTCTGAACAGAGCTTGGGTCCTCCTCACGCGCCATGTTGGTCTCAGCGAGGGAGGTGAACGCCTTGGTAATCTGGTGCGTGATCTCTCCTTCGTAGGCCAAGTTGATATTGTTTCGCTTCATCTTCACGTAGAAGTCGTAAACAAAATCAAGCGACTCGTTATGATCTTTTGTGTTTGCCATAATATTTTGTCGTGTTGTATATTATGATACTATTTTAAAATTCTATTCCAATTAGCAGTATGTCGTCCACCTGCTTATTATCGCCTTTGAACTCAAAGAAGTCTTTCTCAAACAATTCCCTGTACTGAGGCATTGTAAGCTCGGGATTGGTCTCGATAAGCTCCTTGATGCGTCCTGGGCGGTATTTGCGTCCGTCCTCGCCGCCTATCTGATCGGGGAGACCGTCCGAGAAGAAGAAGCATTTTTCACCTGGCTTGAAGTGGATTTCGTAATCCTCAAACTTCTTCTCCTCCCTGCCCTTGCGCGGCGGCTTGCCGCCGATGGCTTGTGCAGTGCCCTTGTACTGTATGAGTTCGCGCTGTGCGTTGAGGTAGTACAGAGGTCTGTGTGCGCCGGAAAAGTGAAGTATGCCTTTCTCGAAGTTTATTTTACATAAAGCAATATCCATGCCATCCCTTGCTTCTTGCTCCTCGCTGTCCTGTTTTAATGTGTGGCGTACGCCGAGATGCAATTGGTCGAGCACCTGTCCTGCATGGAGTGCTTCGGCGTGGTCGGCTATGATATTGAGGTTGAAATATCCTATGAATGAGAGCAATGCGCCCGGCACGCCGTGTCCAGTACAATCGACCGCCGCGATATACACATTGTCGTCTTTCTCGAAAAACCACGGGAAGTCGCCGCTGACGACATCCCTCGGACGGTAAAACATAAAGAACTTCGGCAGACGCACCATGATGGCGTCGAGGCTCGGTATAATCGCCGATTGGATTCGCTGGGCGTAGTTGATGGACTCGGTGATTGACTTGTTCTTTTCTTCGATTTCCATCTCGATGCGCTTGCGCTCGGTGATGTCGTGCGCCACGAAGAGCACAGTTTCCAATTCCTTTTCCTTGTTGAACTCCGGGATGGCGTTGAACTGGATTATCATGTCGTCGCCGTCTTCGCCAACACTCGGGAAGGTGGTCTCGGTATCGAACATTCGCTGGTTTTGCACCACTTGGTCCAAAGCCTCCTTGAAGAAGGCACGGATTACATCGTTGAGCTTTACCTCGTCTATCTGCTTGGATATAATTTCGTCTTTATTGAGACCGACAATCATCTGACCCACAGGGTTTACGTAGAAGAACTTGCCGTCGGGACTCAGGCGGAGGATAGCGTCGAGAGAGTTTTCCGACAATGCCTGCATCTCACCTGACATACGCTGCGCCTTCTCGGCAATCTTGCGCACGGTGATGTCGCGGGTATTGAAGATAATGCCTTGTATAGCGGCATTGCTCAGGAGGTTGCGTCCCGTAGCCTCGAGCCACAGAGTCTCTGTATCCGACTTCTTGTACTGGTACTCGAATGTAACGGGCGTCTCCGGGTGAGCAAGCAACTGCTTGAACACATCGTGGAACTTGTGGCGTGAATTGTCGTCGAACTTCTCGATGGCACTCTTGCCCACAATATAATCTGGCTCGTAACCCAAGATGTTTTTGGATGACGGGCTCTCGTATGTAACGAGCATATTTTCGTCGTAGATGGAGATGACCTCGGATGCATTTTCAAGGAGGGCGTACTGACGTTTCTGACCACGCTCCACCTCGCGAATCTGAGCCTCCAATTGCTTGTTGGTGTCTTGAAGTTCGAGCTGTGCCTTCTGCATCGCCTCGGCGTTCTTGCGGAGTTCCTCCTCGTTTTTCTGCAACTGCTTGGTCATTTCCTGCGCGTCGCGGAGGAGTTTCTCGGTCTGAGTGTTTACCTTGAGGTTGAAGATGGTCTGCGCGATGATTTCGCTCACCTCCTTTACGAGGTTGAGGGTCTTATTTGGCAGGTCGGGCAGGAGCGATGCAAATTCGATGACGCCTTGCAACTTTTCGTCGTTGATGAGCGGCGAAAGCAGGAGAGTCTGCGGCTTTTGATCGCCGAGTATGCCTGAACTTATAGTAACGTAGTCGGCGGGGATTTCCTTGCGGTAGATGATGTCGCGCTCAAAGGCTGCCTGACCTACAAGCCCCACGCCTATCTGAAATTCCTGAGTGATGTATTTTTTGCGGTTGTAGGCGTATGTGGCGATATTGACGAGGGTCTTCTTGTCGTCGTCGTAGAGATAGAACGCGCCTTGTACCGCGTTGATAAATTCAATGAGGTTGATGATGGTCTCGTAAGCGAGGTCGTTGATGCTATTTCGCTGACGGAGGATGTCGCCCACGATTTCCTTACCTTTTGCAATCCATGCCTGCTCTGCCTCACGCTGCGATGTAGCCACAAGGTTGTTTTTCATTATGAGGAGCGAGCGTCCGAGGAGGTCGTTCTGGTCGATGTCGCTATTGTCGAAATAGAGGTCGCCTTCACCAATTCGCTTTGCAATCATCGAGTTTTTGCGGAAGATTTCGTTCTTTTCGGCAAGCATCTGCTCGAGTTCCTCGTTCTGCTTGCGGTTGCGACGGGCAAAATAATTGAAAATAATGCCAATTACAAACGGCGCAAGGTCGATGATATACAGCATCGGGGTGCGCTCATGCAGGTAGAGAATCTTGGTGATGTCAAACTGGATGTGCTTCATCTGGAAGTCTGCCAGGATGGCGACGACAGGGAACAGCAAGCCAATGGCAAAGCCTATGATGGTGTATATCAACACCATGTGGGGACTGCTTACAATCCCCTCCCCTTTGGTCGATATGTCGTTGTTTTGTCTTGCCATTTTTGTTGTCAAATTCGGTTGCTAAATTACAGAATTTTACACGGAAAAATAAATTTTTCTGTGATTTTTTTTATTTGTCCCAGCTTTTTAGCCAGTTTCGGTATCTTTCGTCGAGCGACGAAAGCGTCTTACCGCTCTCTGCAAGGCTGTTAATCTTCTCTAATTCGCCGAGTTTAGTCTTGAACTCCGTCTCGTTTTTCATCGAGGAGCGCAGCCTATCGTGCAAATCTTGATTTTGGGCCTTCATTATCTCCACCTGCTTCATCGCCTGTTCCTCTATCTCCTTGTGCACGGTGATGTCAAACGCGGTATAGAGCACCTTGAACACCTTGCCGTCGGTATCCCTTACGGGGGTGTACTGGTTGATAAGCCAGATGTCGTTGCCGGTGAGCTTCGACTTACGTTTTACAGTCATCTGGTGCATATTACCCTCGCAAACATTTTGCCATAATGCTTTAAACTCCACGATTTCTTCGTCGGGGATGAAGGTAAGGATGTTTTTGCCCTTGGTCTGCTCGTAGTCGTATCCCATTGTCTTGATGTGCTTTGCATTTGCGAACAAGAGGTTGCCCTCCACGGAATATTCTGCACGCATCATGGTCTCGTCTATGGCGGTGAGCACGGAGGTCATCTCGATACGGTTTTTAGCCATGCTTTCCTGCGTGGCTTGCAGCATCTCTGCACGCTCCTGCTCCACAGCGAGGAGCTGCTTGTTTTTCTCCTCGATGTTTTTCTGCTCGGTGATGTCGTTGGCGATGTACAACACGCGCACCACGTTGCTGTTTTGGTCGAAAATCGGGGTGTACTGCGAGAGAAGCCAGATGTTGTCGCCGTTTTTGCTCTTTTGGTTGACAATCTTCTGATACGACTGACCGGCGCAGATATTCTGCCAAACGATGTCGAAATTGTCGAGGTATTCGTCGGAAAGTATCGACCTGATATTGCGACCAAGCAACTCGTCCTTGCGGTAGCCGAGCGCTGAGAGGTATTTCTGGTTTGCGGATTCGATTTTGCCTTCGGGATCCAGCTCCGCCTTGAGAAGGGTCTCATCGACGGCAGAGAGAATACCCGACATCTCCGCCTCACGACGCTGCGATTCGTCGCGGGCGTTGGTCATTTCTGCCATGGCGTTGTGGAGTTCCTGCTCTCGCAAGGCGAGTTCGTCGGTCTTTTTCTGCGATTCCTGGAGGAGTTCGGCGGTACGGGCGTTGTTGCGCAACGACGACAATGTAGATGCGATGGAATCGCCAAGCTGCTCCACAAACTGTATTTCGTGCGGGCGCAGAAGGTTAAACGACGCAAGCTCTATGACGCCAAGGATATTGTCTTCCGATTTGAGAGGCACCATAAGCAGGCACTTCGGGCGCGAATCGCCAAGACCCGATTCTATCGACATATAGTCGGGCGGAACGTCTGTTATATAAAGTGTGTTTTTTTCCAACGCGCAGACGCCCACAAGTCCGTCTCCGAGCGGTATCCTCCTGGTGAGGAATTTTTTGCGGTCGTATGCAAATGCCGAGAGCATCTCAAGAACTACATGCTTGGGGTCGGTGTCGTCCAAGATGAAGAGGCCGCCCTGGCTTGCATTGATGTAGTGGACGAGGTTTTTGATTACTTCGTCGGAAAGTGATGTGATGTTTTCGTTGAAATGTCGCATGATGTCACCAAACTTGGCAAGACCCTGCGTGGTCCAGTTGCGCTGTTCGTCCTCAAGGCGGCGTTTTTTCTCCTCTGCCTGCGTGGTGGAAAGCCTGTCGCGAAGCTCCAAGAGGCTGTGAGCCATGGAACCGTCGGGAGCTTCCACGCCCACTTCGGCATCATATACGCCCTGCGCAATCTGATTGGAAAATTCGGTGAGCCGCTTGAAACTTACGGCAACACCATTGATGGTCTTATTGAGGCGTCCTATCTCCGTCTGGTCTTCGGCAAGGAAATGGTCTGGCACAATGCCGTCCTTGAGCGACGATACAAAGGACTGCGCACTTGCATAATTGACCTTGAGGTAGCGGAATACAAACACCCCTATAAACAATACCGACAGGAACATCGGCACCGACAATATTGCCGTTACGATTCCCTGCCGCGTAATCTCTTCGCGGATCTTCTGGTCGCCAGCCACAAGGCCATTGTGATGAGCCACATACATCTGGTCGAGGGTCTTGCGCATCTGGTCAAACGCGCTTATCTCCTTAACACCAAGAAGCTCGCGGGCAAGCTCTATGCGACCATTTATTATAAGGCGTATGATGTCCTTGTTTACATTTTGGTAAATGACAAATTCGTTTTTGAACTTATCTAACAGCCTGAGCTCCTCCGCCGTCTGCAACGTGGCTTCATAATCCTTGAGGCGCACCTCATAGAATTGATTGAACTTATTGTGATGCCTCTGTATGGTAACGACGTCTGTCTCGCTCTCGATGATGGCGTGATTCTGCACTACAAGCGTGTATATGTCCTCAGAGAGGGCATAGAGGGGGTAGATGCTCGTACCTTGATGCATAGTAAACTCCTCCACGTCGCCCTTGATCTTGCTGACCGAGTACAACGAGTACACACAAAAAAATAGAATATACGCCGACACCACCGAGAACAGCAGTATCAACTTGTTCCGGAAGTCCAACTTGTCAAATATTTGGTTTACATTTCCCATTTGCACGGACGTTAGTATCTATTTCAAAAATCCAAATTTAGTAACAATTTTTGAATATTGCCACATCGTTATTGAAATTTTTATCAAAAAAAATCATCCACCATTGATTATCAATATGTTATAAACACATATTTTTTTCGTATGATGACGGCTTTTTGATGCAAAAAATCAAAAAACGTGCCTTTTTTTTCACGACGGGCTTACAATCCGACATGAAATTATCATACTTTTTACTTTTATGAAACATCAATTAAGAAAAATACTGCATTTTTATTTGCCAATACCAAAAATAAAACATACCTTTGTATTGTTGTTTCACGACATAAAAATGAAACTCACCGAACAAGACATACAGAGGGTGCAAGACACCATTAAGACCGTTTCGTCATACGACTTTTCCGACTATTCCTACAACAGCTTCTGCCGCAGGATAGAGAAAATCCTTGGCGACTACAACACCACGCTCGACGAACTGCTGAGGAACATCCAAGGCAACTACAACTTCATGGAGAAAGTGGTGCGCGACATCACTGTAAATACCACCGAACTATTCCGCGACACCGACGCCTGGCTGAAGATTCGCAACATCCTCAAGCAGAAATTTGCCAGCAAGGAATCGCTGCACATCTGGCACGCGGGATGCTCGTCGGGGCAGGAGGTGTATTCTATGATGATAATGCTCTGTGAAACAGGCATGTTTGAAAGGGCGTCGATATACGCCACCGACATCAACGAAAACGTACTGCGCACCGCAATGTCGGGTCAATACAAATATCACGAAGTACAAGACTACATTGGAAATTTTGACAAGGTGTTCAACGCCAAGCTGCACTCCGAGGACGTACCATACGTGGACATCCGCAAATACATGGACATCAACAAGAATCGCGACTACGTGAAGATGGAGCGCAGCCTCGTGGAAAAACCGCTGTTTTTCAAGCACGACCTCGTATCGGGCGAGCCTATCATCGCCCGCAAACTCGACATCATCCTATGCCGCAACGTCCTGATATACTTCAACCACGACCTGCAAAACAAAGTGCTGAAATTTTTCCACGAAAACCTCGCCAACGACGGATGCCTCATCATAGGAAGGCACGAAGGCATGATTGGACACGTGGCTTCATTATACGACAAGAAAGACTCCGTTTATTTCAAAAGGACAGTGTAACAGCGGTGCAGAATTGTTGACAAAAATTAGCAAATAAAACACAAATTGTGGCATTTTAATTGCTAAAAGTTCCGATATAGAACCAACAAAGCAAGAATAATATGAAAACCATCAGACTCATAATCGCCGCACTCGCCGCATACATATACATCCCGGCGGCTCACGCGCAAATAACGGCCAACTTCACCGCCACGCCGGAGACCGCGTGCACAGGCAGCGTCGTTACGATTACCGTCAATAACAACCAAAGCGACTACAAGACCGCAAAAGTGGAGTTTGGCGACGGCATAGACACCTACGGCAACGACCTCAAACACATATACACGTCTGCCGGCACTTACAACATCTCGCTCTCACTCCTGCTCAACGACGGCACTTGGACGGCAACGCAGACCAAATCGGTAACAATAGGCGACACTCCAGAGCTCACCCTCGAAGACAATCCCAACGCCGCGCTCCTTACCGCCACTGTATCGTCGGGCGCCACGCTCTCATGGTATCGCAACGACAACGCCATCTCCAACACCGAAAGCACTCTCTACTACATGGAGAGCGGCACTTACAAAGTTACTGCTACCAATTCCAACGGATGCTCGGCATCAGAATCGCTGAAGGTGAAATACGAACAACAGACCGCCAACGACGACACGCAAATAAAAGTGGCCAACAACGTAATCACCCCCGGCATTAGGGACGGCATCAACGACGTACTCATCATCGAAGACGCCGACACCTTCGTATGCTCCGTCAAGATTTTCGACAAGAATGGCAAGTTGGTATATACCAACAACAAATACTCCAACACCGACGGATTCAAAGGTCTCGACGACGACGGCAACGAACTCTTTGCCGGTACATATTATTATGTTATTAAAAGCCAGGGCAAGAAAGGCTGCACGGGCTTTGTCGATTTAATCAGATAAAACACAATGACCATGACAAGGAAATTAATCACAGCCGCGCTCCTATTAATCACGACACACGCCGCCATGGCGCAGGAGCTTACTCCCGGACAAAACTATATGAACAAATTTGCCGCCGCTCCGGCATACGCCGGTTTCAATGGCAACGACGAGGGTTTTCTCGGATACCGAGCCATGATGACCGGCATAGACGGCGCACCAACACTGCTCCGCACCAATGTAAACGGCAACATCATGGACAACATGGGCTACGGAGTTGACATCGTAAACGAGAAATCGGGCAATTTCAACAATACGATAGCCGCGCTCACATACGCCTACCACATCCGCCTCAGCAACGACATGAACCTCAGCTTCGCCCTCTCGCCTACTATTGTAAGGTCGGCATTCGACCTCGCAAAAGTCAGGACATTCGGCTCGGCTGTAGATCCCGTGTTCCAAAACGAGGCTGGACTCGCCGGAACAGGTTTCGACGCAGGATTCTCGTTGATGTTCAATGTAAAAGGATTGTATTTCAGCGTCAACGCGCCGAGGCTCATCTGCCAAGACCTGAAATTCCAAAACGGCATCGTGAATACCGACCGCGAAATCAATTCCAACATATCCTACGCCATCGAAGCCGACAAATGGGAAATAGAACCCGGCGCAATGGTAAGCTACGGACTCAAAGGCGGACTCGATTGGCAAGGCTCGCTCGTTGCCAAATACGACAGAAGGGCATGGATGCAGATGTCGTATTCATCGCAAAATTGGATAGGAGTAGGAGCTGGATTTGCCGCCACCAACCGCATCGTGCTATGCTATCAATACGAAATCGGAACATCCGACATCGCAAAGACCTGCAACGGCAACCACGAAGTTACAGTGGGATTCATGATGAGCAAGGCGAAGAAATTCCAGAAGCCGACCATCTTCATCGACGACAAGACCGATTCAAGGGGCAATGCAAAGGGCGACAGCGACCTCGCAAAGAAACTCCAAGAAGAAATCAAAAACCGCGACAGCGAAATCAAGAGGCTCGAAAACCTCATCGAAGACTGCTGCTCCAACAACAACCCCTCGTCAGACGTCAACAGTCCCAAACCGTCGGAAGACCCCGGACAGATTACAGACCCATCGGAGCCCGACCAGCAGGTAGCCGACAACAACCAGCCGTCGCAAGAAAACGACATCGCGCAACCCAAAGACCCGCACTCCGTAGAATGGCTCACCCCCACCGAGCTTACAAACGTAAGGTTTGCTACCGGCACCACAACGTTGCTCCAGGCATCTCAATCTGACCTCGACGCACTCGCGCTCAAGGTAAGCCACGACAAAAACAAAGACCGCGACATACTCATCATCGCATACACCAACGACCCCACGGCATACGGCAAGCAAATGTCTGAAAACCGCGCAATGGCTATCAAGCAATACCTGATTTCCAAAGGTGTACCCGCCAACAGAATCATCGCCACTGGCGCAAGGCTCAGAACAATATCCGAAGCTCCCGACGGTCGATACGAAGACAATAGGGTGATGGTAGGCCTCGAAGCCAAACAACGCGACAAGTAACCATAAACGACCAAACGCCAAAAGACACCCAAAATGAAAACGCTCTACAATATAATAATGGCGTGCCTTATAATCGCAACGGCAACATGCACAGCGACAGCGCAGTCGATAAGCCTCGGACACACCACCCCGGCGGCCAACACTGCACATGCAGGCGGTCTGTCATACACTTACGCGATAGGGCAGATAGGGCGGCTTGTAATATCCAAGCCCAATACGCCCAGCGCCAACGACTCCCAGCAGAAGCCAAACGCAACCATAAGCGGCAAACACTTAACAGCAACCGCCTACCCCAACCCATGCACCGACTACCTGACAATAAAAACTGGCGACATTGCCGCCACCAACGCAAAAATACAGATAATCGACAGCAAGGGCAGCACAATCGGCACATCAGAAACCGCCATCAGCGACAACGGAGAGCTCACAATTGACTTTTCCTCGCTCGCACAAGGCAAATACATAATAAGGATCATCACCAACTATTGCACATACACTGCAACAGCAATCAAAATCTGACACACCATGAAAACGAAAATTTTAAATACAATCGGCATATTGGCAATTGCGCTGTCGGCAGGCACCACCACGGCCCAGACCCTGACAGTGCCCAACACATTCAGCTACCAGGCAGTAATCACCAAAGAAGACGGCACACCTGTAGCCGACCACGACATAACAGTAGAAGTATCCATCAAGCAAGGATCTGGCTGCGAGACCAAGCCCGACGCATGCCAAACCCTGTGGCAGGAGCTCCACTCGCCACGGACCACAAGCTTCGGAAGCTTCAGCATCAACATCGGCGACCCCGACGCCATCAACACCACAGGAGGCACACTCGACAAATACTCCGACATCAAATGGCTCGACACCAACAACGGACAATACTACATGCAAGTGCGCGTAGACTTCGGCGAGGCCACATACCTCAACGGAATGACCGACCTCGGCACCACAAGATTCTCCGCCGTGCCATACGCACTCGCAGCCACCTCCGCCGAATCAGCCAAAACTGCAGAATCAGTACAACCCGTCAACGGAAAAATCGGCAACAAGTTCGCGGAACTCTCCGACGTCGCCATCACCGAACCCAAAGCCAACCAAATACTCGTATACGACGCAACGCTCCAAGTATGGAAAAACACCGACCCGGCTGCCGCACAAGGCCTCACCAACATCAACATCTCATCGCCAAAGACAGGAGACCACCTCGTATACAACGCCGAAAACAACAAATGGGAAAACAAGACCATCAGCACAAAACTCGGCGACCTCGCCGACGTCAAAGATATGACCACTCTCAACGGTGGCGACGTATTATACTACAACGGCACCAACAATATTTGGGAAAACAAGACTCTGATGCTCGACGCAATACAAGATGTTACCGTTAAAACTCCAAAGACTGGCGATATATTGACATACAACGGCACATTCTGGGAGCCAAAAGAAGCAGCCCAAGCCGGAGAGACCGTCACCAAACTCTCGCAGCTCACCGGCGATGTCAACATATCCGACCCCTCCAACGGTCAGACGCTCCAATACATAGACGGCAAATGGACCAATACTGCCACAGCAGCAAACGACATCTGGCTTACCCCCAGCGACAAATCTTACGCATACACCACATACAAGAATATTGGCATCGGCACCGGCACAACCAAGCCATCTGCTCTGCTCCAAGTCCAATCTGGCGACAACAGCACTTTCATCAACGCAAATGGCATCACAATCGGTGGCAAAATCAACAGAATAAAAAACAACTCGTCAATCGCACTCGGCAATGGAGGCGACGTAGTGGGCATGGCGGTGATAGCTGGCATAGGCTCTTCAAGCGGTCAATACTCACAAAACAGCATTATCTTTGGAAACGAAGCTACCGGAACCGCCGACTGCGACATCGTTGTAGGCAACAGTAGCTCCGCCAAATTCGCTAACTGCGTAGTATTTGGCAATAATCTCACCACTGGCACTGCAAACCAATTCATTTTCGGTCAATACAACGCAATGTCTAATACTGACAAATTCATCATCGCAAACGGCACCTCCTCCACTCCCAAAAATATCTTCACCATCGACAAAGAAGGCAATGTAACCACAACAGGTACAATCAACGGCTCGTCCGATGCCCGCCTCAAAACCAACATCAACACAATGACCGGCTCGCTCGACAACATCCTGAAACTCCGTGGCGTTACATTCAACTGGAAGGAATCATCCAACCCGACAAAAACCCAATACGGCTTCATCGCTCAGGAAGTTGAGAAAGTGTTCCCCGACCTCGTTGGTACAGACAGCAACGGATTCAAGACAGTCAACTACATCGGCGTAATCCCCGTGTTGACAGAAGCCATCAAGACACAGCAGGAGGAAATCGAATCGTTGAAATCTGAAAACGAACAGTTGAAATCTACACTCGAGCAACTCCTCAAACGTGTAGAAGCATTGGAAAATAGATAATAACACACCTTATATAATATATATGGACAACAACTACGGGATGCCGCCCTACAACAGCAGCAACAACACAAATTTCAACAACAGCAACAACACAAATTTCGTACTTGCTGTTGTATCAGCAACACTTGGAATAATGTCACTGCTGTTCACGGTCTGCGTCCCGTGGCTTACTTGTCTGATAGCGGCGGGAGGCGTTACTTGCGGCATAATATCTTGGGTAAATACCAAACGCGAAGGAGGGCAATTGGCAT
>DGIK01000153.1 GCA_002393195.1 Bacteroidales bacterium UBA3824
TGTATTCGTCGATAATATTCAATTTTCCAGAAAGGGAAGGATTCAGAAGAGATTTTGTGGTAAAACCCAAGAAAAACGGTTTCAAGGCTCTTGTGTTTCAAGTCAATTACCATGGACATTGGATGGAGGTTCAGATACTTACCGAAGACAACGACATGGTGTCGCACAAGGGATATTCCACACGACAACCCAATAGGGAGGGCATCAATAGGCTTGCCGAGACGCTCAAGGAATTGAATAGTGAACAGAATGCTGTGGAGCTGTTGTCGAGGTTTCACGATTTGGCGATGTCGGAGCAGAAGACGATATTTGTATTTACGCCCAAGGGCGACATTCAGGAGTTGCCGGTGGATTCCACAGTGATTGACTTTGCATACGGCGTCCATACTGATGTGGGCAACCACTGTATAGGCGCATACGTTGGTTCCAGGTTTGTGCCGTTGGATTACAAGCTCAAGACCGCCGACCAAGTGAACATTTTCTCATCGCCGAGTGCGCGTCCGCAGCAGGCATGGCTGCATTTCGTGAGGACCGACAGGGCAAAAATGAAGATTGCCGCATATTTTCACCGTAATACTGGTGTGGTGCGTTCCAGCAGTGTAGATGGCAAGATTATTTTCAATAATTACATGTACAATCAAAGGTTTATTCCTGATGTAATTCTCCTCAAAGAGTTGATCAAGCATTTCCACCTTATCAATGGCGACGAGTTGTACAAGCGTATAGCGTCGCAGGAACTTGATATGAGCGAAGTGTATGAAGTGGCGGTGAATCTGCGCAAGATTATCAGGTCGAATAGGAGTGTTACATCCAATAGTGGTGCTGGCGCTTTGAAACCGTTGCTTACTGGAACCACTTACAATCCCACCAAAAGATATCCTTTCAATATCAACAAAAGCATTCATTTTATCGCCCCGGCTTGTTGCCATCCTATCTGTGGGGACGATGCTGTTACCTTTGTAGATGAAGACAATATCCTGTATGTGCACCGCCGAGATTGTGTGTATGCGCAGCGACACATTGCCACCGACGGCGATCACACAGCCAGGGTGGAGTGGGGCGACGACCTCGATCCAATGCTTACTACAATTCAGATACTTGGCACCGATAGACAGGGAATTATCAGGGATGTGTCTTTGCTCATCGATAGTTGGCGAGTAAATATCCAATCGTTTGAGATTGGTACGCACGACAAGATTTTTTCGGGAATCATCAAAATGTACATCAAAAACACTTCGTTGCTCGACAAACTTTCTGTACAGCTCGGCAAAATATCCAACATTGTATCTGTCAACCGCCTCGCTCCAAATACGAGCAACGAGTGGCGTTCATGACAATTGTTGCAAGATGCCCTTGCAGGCGTCCTCTATGAGTTGCACTGCAATTTCAAAATCCCTCATCGTGCCGCAGTATGGGTCGGGCACTTCGTCGTAGTCTTCGGTTTCGATGAAAAATTCGGCGACGTTTTTTATCTTGGCGTGGAACGGCACGTGTGGCGCGTCACGCACTATACGGGTGTTGATGTAGTCGCTCATTCCGATTATGTAGTCGAATTTTTCAAAATCCGCAGTCTTCACAGGGCGCGAGCGGTGAGTGAGTTTGTACCCATGGCGTTCAGCCGTGGTCATCATACGAGGGTCGGGCAGTTCGCCTTTGTGGTAGTCAATCAATCCCGCCGAATCAATCTCCCAATCGAGACCACGCTCGGCGCACATTTTTTTCATCACGCCTTCCGCCAACGGGCTGCGGCAGATGTTTCCTAAACATACAAAAAGAATTTTCATTTTTATTTACGTTAATTATTTTTGGTAATCACCGCCTTTCGGCGGCTCTTCTTTTTAAACGATAATTACCGAAAATTTATTCGTGAATTACCAAAAATTTTTTGATTCCTCTCGGATTTAGCAAAAAATGGCTGATTATTCCTCTCGATTTTAGCAAAAAATGGGCAATTATTCCTCTCGATTTTAACTGAAAAAATGTTAAAAATCTTGTAAACAAAGGGACAGTCTAAAAAGAAAGGGTGGGATGCAGACGGCTCGTCTGCAACTTATCTGTAAGTGGTAGGCTGGCAGCCTGCACTCAAACTTTTTAGACAGTCCCTTAAATATCAATCTTTTTTGTTGTTTGAACTTGCGTCTTTGAAATTGTATTTTTTGTACTCTTCTCTGAGTTTTTCAATTTTGTCTTTGAGCGTGTCGGAGATGCTTTTGGTGTTGTTGATGATTGCAATTAGATTGTCGGTCGTGATGCTTTGGTCGCCATCATTGGAACAAAAAGCATTTTCAATCGCTTCTTTTACAACGCTTTCGATGTCTGCGCCGCTGAAACCTTTGGTAATTGATTTGCTGTCTTTTTTTGTGCTAATCAATTTCAACACATCAATGTTTGGCGTGAGTTTTCCGCGCTTGGCAAGATGGATTTGGAAAATTCGACGGCGTTCCTCGGCGTCGGGGAGTTCCACTTTAAAGAGTTCGTCAAAACGTCCTTTGCGCAAAAATTCAGGCGGCAATTTGGAAATGTCGTTTGCCGTGGCAACCACATATACCGAACTTTCTTTTTCTTGCAACCAAGTAAGGAATTGTCCGAAAAGGCGTGTGGTGATGTCGTTGCCACCACCGCCATTATTGTTGCCAATACCTGCAAATGCTTTTTCAAGTTCGTCTATCCACAGTACGCACGGCGCAACGGCTTCCGCTGTCTTGATTGCTGCCGTAAGGTTATGCTCGCTTTCGCCAACATATTTGCCCATAAGTTTGCCGATGTCGAGGCGCAGGAGCGGCACTTTGAACATACTCGCCGTGGCTTTGGCTGTAAGACTCTTGCCACAACCGGGCATGCCTACTATCAGGATGCCTTTGGGAAGGTCAACACCAAAACTACGAGCCATACCCAAATTGGCAAAAATTTGAGCCTTGTTGTTTAGGTATTTTTTGAGGTTGGACATGCCGCCAATGTCGTCAACGTTGGCGTTTGTTGGGAAGATTTCTATAATGCCACTTTTTTTGATAATCTGTTCTTTCTCCTTCAATACCAATTTGACACTCGACGCATCAAATGTGCCTGACTGTTGATAGGCGTAATTGAGAATTTGACGGATTTCAAATTCGGTAAGACCTTTGAAGGATATTATAAGGTCGTTTTTCACCGTATCATTTATGTCCATATTGTACGACGAAATATAATCGTCGATAATTGCCGCTACCTCTTCTGAATCGGGATATGGAATGTCGAATATGGTAATCATTTTTTCGAGTTCTTGCGGCAATACCAACACCGGCGAAACCATGAATACAGTGGCGTAAACCTCTTCCGAAAACATTGTGCGCCGTGCTATTTCCTTCAAAAGCGAGATGCTTTTCATGTTGAAATATTGGCTGTTTTCGTCAAAATAGCGGTGCGCATCCTTCAATACCACAAAGGCATGTTTGGGATTGTCCTTGGTTGCTGTTTCAAGATAGTTGCATACGTTTTTCAAGAAACTATCTATTGTCATTTCATTGTCAATACGCTTGCCATCAATAAAACAGCCCGAATTGGTAAATGTAAAACATTTCACCCCATTTGTCAATACACTTTGTATCAAATCGTCAACAATTTGATTGTCAAAGTGTTTGATGTAGATTATCGGACGGAGGGCGTTGATGTAACTTGACAATGTATCTCTCAAAATGCTTTTCATACTACACCTCCATGTAAATTAGTTCGTCGCATTGCTTATTGCTTTTGTAATCAATACCATTGGTAATGATGAATTGATTATTGACATCGCTTGCAGACAGTTCTTCACCATCTTTGCCGCTGTTTCTCAAATAATTGCCTTCCACCATTGAAATGATCATAAGCCTTTTCCTTTTAGGTTCAATGTCTTTCCAATAAGATGCGGTTTCGCCACAGAAGATTTTTGTACATGGTATCGTCCAATTTTTCTCCGGAACATAATACTCTCCGACTTGTAAATTTCCATTTGTGCACCAACGATATCCGTAGAGATTTCCAAAAGAAGTATTGATACATTCTTTTTTAATTTCATTCAGTTGTTCTTCCGTTTTGATGAATATGGCTGATGTTTCCTTATTATTCATTATGGAATCACGCATATTTTTGAGCCAAGCCATAACATCCTTGTACACAGTTTCACCGGCGTAATTGATAAATTCGCGTAGAGAAATGTTCGCCATCAAAGCCAACAATACGAGAGGATAATCTTCTTTGAAGATTTGGTAGAAGCGTTCTTTGTCCAATCTCAGCAATTCGCGATATTGGTCATAGAGGGTAATCATATCGGCTTTGAGGTCGATATAATTTTCGGAGTGTTTTTTGAGGTTTTCGATGAGGGCGTCGTATCCTTTGTGATAATCAGAAATGATTCTTTTCTCTTGTTTGTGAAGTTGCGAATTGTAGTTTTCAAGGCGTTTGATTTCCTTGTTTCGCATCACAAACAATTCTGCCGCTGCCTGTTGCGCAATAGTAGGAAATGAGCCAAAAAGTGTTTCAAACAATTGTTCCAAAGCCTTTTGTTTGTCATCGGTTTTGATTTTTGAAACTTTTTGCGCCTTTTCCGTCTCACCGTGTGCCGTGAGCCAACGCACAAGCAATCCATTGCTATGCGTTTCGAGCAACATATCGATGTTGCAATTTTCTTTGAGTTCGGCAAGTGTTTTTATTTGTTCGTTGCCGTAACTCAGATTGAATTTTATTGGTTTCATATTTCTGTTTGTTTTTTTACCACCATGAGAATGAGAAAAAGTTTGCAATGGCATTGCCTATGCCACTAAAAACTTTTCCTATTCCTTTGGCAATATTTTTCATGCCTTCGACAACGAGGTTGCCAAGCATTTTTCTACCGTCGTGAATGGCTTCACCGATTTTACCGCTAACCGCTCCGCCAATCAATCCGCCAACCGCACCGCCAATTGCAGAACCTACTGGACCCAAGACAGCACCTATCGCTGCGCCTATTGCTGCGCCTTGTGTAAAGCCCATCATACCAAAGACACAATTTGCTGTTGCGCGTTCTATGTTGTCCATTGCCTCTGCACCCGAAATTTTGCCCTTTGCTAATAGGTATATAGATTTAACGGCTTCTATACCAACAAAGACACTTGCCGTGATACTTTTGGCTGAGGTTTTTATAATTGATTGTCCTAACCAACCACTGCGGACGACAACGGTCATTGCTCCCGATCCTGCTACTGTAACACCAACCGTTGCACCACTTTTGATTGCATATTCGGCAAATTCTGCCAAATCTTCTTGTAGGCTGTTGTTGGGATTTCCTGTGAAAAAGTTCCAAATTCGCCGCCCAATAATTCTTGCTCCTTGGAAAGCCACTGCCATTCCTGCGGCAAATGCGGATTTCGCGCCTATTTGTTTTGCTATTTCAAATTTATTGAGGTCGTTCCAAGAGTATTTTGCAATTTCACCTTTTGCCTGTGCTTGTTGTTGCAATTCTTTTGCTCGTTCTTTGGAAAGTGGCGTTGATTCGGCACCTCCATATTCGATTTTTTCGTGCGAGTTGGTTATATCCTTGCCCTGACCTTCGGGGACAAGTCTTTGCTGTCCGCGATAGTTGCCGTCTTTGAAATATCCCTGTGTGGTTTCTGCATCGGAACCATATTTCGACTGATATTTCGCCTCAATTTTACCGACAGGATTTTTAATAGTCAAATCGACGGAGTTCGGGTTGTTTGACTGTGGGACTTCGGCGTGGTAAGGAACTTCCTTTTGTGCAGCATCTATATTATACGTGTTGGCATGGTGTGTTTCGGCAATATAGCCATCAAGGTTTGGATTTTGACTTACCTGACCGTCGAGCCTGAGAATGGTGTCTGCCGTTTGATTGTTGGCATTCTCAATGGCGGTGTCGATGGTCTGCGCGTATTCGCTCACGCTGTTTGCACCGCTAAATTTTGCACCGTCCTCAATTTTATGCGCGAGCCAAGATTCGCGACGTTTGCCATCGGCGATGTGGGCGTCGAGTTCCGCCTTGTTTTTTTGGAAGGCGTAAACTGTCTCCACAATTTCCACGGCTGTATCTTCTATTTCCTCGTCGCCACTCCAAATGGTGGGGTACTGTTTGAATTTTGCTACAAGGAAATCCTTGTCAGAAGTATCGTCGCTTTTGTGGGCGTATCCTGACACAAAATCCTCGAAGGTGTTCTTTATTTTGGGAACATCTTCTTCCTTGAAATCCATATTTGCCATTACGGCATCGGCTGTTTGTTCGTCGTAGTTGCTAAGACGTTCCAATGCCTCTGCCGTGGCAATGAGTTTGTTTTCGTCCATTTTATTTTTTGCAAATATAATTATTCCTCCTTTTTTGACCAATAAATATTGGAAAAAATTTGAGGGAAATTTATGTCAACGTTATCGCCGCCTCATTCTTGCTGCCGTTCATTACCACTTTGAGCGGTGCGGCGAAGCGGACGTGGCGGAAGTATTTGGTGCTTTGTATCAATTGTTGCGCCTCCAAAATTTCACGGCGGAGGTAACTGTTGCGGTTTTCCTTCTTGACGGCAAAATAGCCCACGTTCATGCTTGTGATGTTGTGGAAGAAGTGCGAACCGTTGGAGAAGTCCAATGGATAGCCGTCGAGACTTGTCTCAATGATTACGGCGGCGTTGTTGATTTCAGACCACTGCACCGGCACGCCGAGGAAACGGTCGCTCGTACCCCAACGTCCTGGCCCGATGAGGATGTATTTGCGGTTTTCGTTGCCGAGGAGCGAGTTCAGGTAGTTTATTTCGCGCTCCATCTCTACTGTGGCGAGTTTGTCAAATTTTGATTCGTCGATGTAAATCACGTCCGTTATCGTGTCGATTACGCCGTTGCCGAGGCTTTGGTTGGTATATAATAAAGTGTCGGGCGCGGCGGCTATCTGCGTCAGGTCGATGTCTGTGGTGTCAAAAGAACCCACCATCGGCTTGATTTGCAGGAGGTAGAATGTCGGCTTGCCGTTTTTGGCTTTGTTGAGGTTTACGGCGTATTCAATCTCCACGGGCGAGCCAAATGCATCCTTCACTTCTGCGAGGATTTTGCTGATGGCTTCGGCGAGCGGGAAGTAGTTGTATTGCAGGACGTCCGCAAAGTTGACAATTCTGGGGCCGTATTCGTCGAGACCGGGCGAGAAGGTGTCGTTGTCGGGGTTATAGACCGACGCGAGATGCTTCAACGAGCCGTGCTTCTCCGCCTCGTAGATGTTGAGGAGTTTGAGCGCGGCGAGTTCGCCATTATTAAGCAGGTCAACGTCTTTCAACGACAAATCCAATGCGTAAAACTTGGTCTGTGTGCTGTTCAAGAGGTCGTCTTTGGTGTACATCGACACTTCGGGGTACATCGGTGAAAATCTGTACGACGGCCATCCATTGACGACATAACAGCCCAATCCCAATCCCGCTACGGCGTATCCTTCTTCGGGTTTCATATTGGCGACGGGGTAGAAGTTGTAGGATTGAGCCACGCCGCTGATGTGTGGGTAGAAATAATTGCCAAACCTGCTGCCCACAACTTCCTGAATTACAATAGCCATCTTTTCCTCGGCGATGTTGTGGTGAACCGTGTCATAATAGCGACGCGCTGTGTCGGAATACATCGAGGCGTAGATGAGTTTGATGGCGTGGCAGACGAGTTCGAGAGTGGCCGCCTTGTTGTCTTTTTCGTTGGGAATTACAAACGTGCTAAATACTCCCGCAAACGGCTGACTTACAGAATCTTCCGATGTGCTTGACGAGCGGATAGCAAGCGGATTGTCGGTCTGGCTCAATATTATTGCAATCCTTTCGCGGAGTTGGTCGCTGAGGTGTCCGTTCCAAAACATCAACTTCAATTCCTCGTATGGCGTCTGCGAGTATATCGCCTTGTCAAACAGTCCGTTGGAAGAAATGAATTTGCTAAACTCTTCCGTGCCTACCACCATCGTTACAGGTGCCCAAATGTTGATGCGCTCGGTGAGCGGCGATTCGGCGAGGTTGTAGATTACGGTGTCGATGAAGGCGATGCCGCGACCCTTGCCGCCGAGCGAACCGGGCGCGAGGGTAACGATGTTGCGCTCGTCGATGCTCGATGTCTCGTCGAAGGAGAGTATCTTGCCGCGTTTTTTCACCTTGCGGTATTTGTTGATGGCGTCCAACAGCACCTGCCTCAATTCCTCAGCCTCCTCCACGGTGTCGGTGTGGAAATTCTTGAACTCCTGCGCCAATTGTATTTCGCCGCGTCCCATCAGCCAAATGGAAAACTGGTTTTTTCTGCCGTGGCGGTAGAGCGAGTCGGCGGGCACTTCTTTGAGCAGGTTTTCAAACTCTCGGAGCGAATGAGCGGTGCCGATTATCTTGTCGTCATTGGTCTTGAAGATAAACTCGCCGTAGCCCATATAACGTTTCAGGTAATGCTTGATTTCGTTGAGGAGGCGGGGGCTGTTTTTGTTGACAAAATACAACTTCGGATCCTTGTACAGGTCGGGCGCGAGGTCCATCGGCTGTTCGGTGCTTTGGAAGATGACCGGCACTGTGTATTGCAGGCTCCGCATATAACGCAGGAATTTGAATCCCGCCTGATGGTCTATTTCGCCGCCCCACTCAAACTCGATGTCGCTGATTACGCACATCAGGTTGTCGCGGTATTTGTTGAAGATGGCGATTGCCTCCTCGTAATTGCGGGCGTGGAGAATCTTGGGACGCGAGCGCATCTTCACGATTTTGTCGATTTCGTTTTTCTCCACTTCGGGTATCAATTGCGCCACCTGTCCGAACACGGTTGTGTATAATATTTCCAAATAGCGAGAATAATATACCGGCGAGTCCTCGATGAGCAAAATCACCTTTACGAGGCCTACCTGAGTGTCGTTTTCCACGTTGATGCTGTCTTCCAACGCCTTTACGATGGTGAAGAATATGTTGGAATCGCCGTTCCAAGTGTAGAGTTTTTTGATTGCGCTCGACGTATTGACAACTTCCTCATATTTAAGCACTTCGTTTTTCCTATTGACGAGCAGATATACCGGCACAGAAGGGCTGATTTCGCGGATTTTTTCGCTGAGTGCAACGGCTTTTGCGGGGTCGTTTGGCATTATGATTACGAGGTCGATGTTGGAATTTTCCATAGTTGCGATGGCGTCCTCGGCGCAACTAACTCCCGTAATCCTCGGCATCACATAAAGGCTGAATTGCATTACGTCGCCCATAAAACGCCCGAAGAAAGAGTCCTCGTTTTCAAGGCAGAATGCATCGTAGAGCGACGCCACAAACAGCACGTGCTTCACCTTGAATTTCATCATATCCAAGTAGATGTACTTGTCCAACATCTGTTGGTTGAAGTAATTTTGGAGTGGCTGATGGTTTTCGGTGAGTTTTCGGCGCAGAATGTCCTCGCGCTTCTCCATATTGGCGGTGGCGGCTGAGCGGAACAGCATATCGCGGCCAATGGCGTCGTTGATGAATCCGGCTGTGAGCCTTGCGATGTTGGTCAATAGGTCACATTCCTCTTTGAGAAACGCGCCATTGTATTCGGGCGGGAGTTCCTTGGTGTAGAATACCTCTATCATACCTTTGTTGCTGTCGATGGAGACAAACTGTTCCTTGATGCTGCGGTGAGTCATCAGGAAGTTTTGGGAGAGGTATTCCTTGCCGTCGTAACGTATTCGCGCACAGGCGTGTCGCGGGTATTGCATAGCGCGGGGCAGGATGTTGCAGATTTCGTTGAGCGTGCTGCCGATGTCGCGCCCCTCCTTTATAATTGCGGTGGTGCGGTTGATGGCGTCGAGTTCCTGCATACGCTTGGAATTGAATTTTTTCAACTGTTTCATCGTCGCGGTGTATGACGCGCCCGAAATCATCACCGCCAAATATCCCAACAAATAATGCTCCTCCACGAGGAATGGATCCTGGTCGTTGGCGGCGGGGCAGCCGTCGCGGTAATATACCTCGATGCAGCAATGGGTATTGTCCGCGCCCTCAAAACATTTTTTCATACCCTTGCCGCACTTCTCGAAACCGTCGGTGGAGAATACGTTGTTGCCAAAAGTAATCCTCGCCATTGCGTATTCGGGGTACTGCATCGCGAGGGGGATAGATTGGCAGATGTGGTTGATGGCAGTCATCAAGTCGTAAGAATCGTGTCCAAGCAGCAGCGACGCCTGATGGATGCTCGCCATCTCCTTGATGCGTTCGCGGTAGTTTTGGAAAAGGGTTCTGTATTTGACGGTGAGAGCCTGTTGGTGAATGATGATTGCCAAAAATTGCGACACCTCGTCAAACGCCTTTGGGAGTTGCCCCTCGTGGATTCGGTCGATGATTGAATCCTTATTAATATAGATGGTGACGGCGTGGCTGTTGTCGCTGTGATATTCGGTTGAGGTTGCCGTGGATGCGGGCGTCGGCTGATTGACGTCCGTCTGTTGAAGCGAATCGGAGATATGGACGTTGATTACAAATCCATAATCCGCGAGCCTTGTGTCTAAAAGTTGCTCCCAATAGTTGGTGAGGGCGGTTTTCTTGAACATACCCTTGTCCTCCCACCATTGACCGCCTTCCGATACAGCGTCGATATATTGTACAATTAATTGCTGAATTTTTTCCATTTGGTTTGTGTTATTAATTTGCGGCGTAAATATAGGGATTTTTTTGGAATGAGAGGCTACGAAAAACGCTAAAAAATTAATTTGGCGAAAAATATTCATCTTCTTTCCCGCAGCAAAATATGATTTTTTTTTTTTCGTGGTGGGAGTGGGTGATGCACTTTTTCAAGGGAGTTTTAGTGTGTCCGCTCCACTTTTTCAAGGGAGTTTTTGTTGCAATATGGAATTATGCAAAATTTTAGGGGTATTTTTGTGTGGAATTTTTTGCTGAGATATTCTTGTATTTATCATAATCAGTATTATCGCCACGATAATCTTTTGGGTTTTTAGTGGGGTAGGGGCGGCGCATTTTCCAAAAAAATTTTTTTCAAAAACTTTTTTATTCAAAACAACTTTTCTATATTTGTCGTGTCTTTCGGTTCCGAAAGCCTTAACGGGTGGAAGAGGAGAGGGACTGTACTAAAAGAAACTAAATTGTATTTGTTTATGGCTGGATATTATTTTAGATTGCCTGCAATACCACAGTTGACTATTCCGCAACAGTCTGCATTGGATGAGACAAAGCAAATTGCTTTGTCTGGTGGACCTGGAACGGGAAAAAGTGTTGTGTCCCTATGGCGACACATTCGAAATTATCATAAAAATCCTGTACCATGCGTAGCAAGTTTTTTATCAACATATACGACAACATTAAAGGTTTATTTAGCGGCTTGTTGTAGTGCTGTTAAAGATGTTTCTTATCCAAATGCAGAGGTATACGCCTCTCAAAACGTTGGTACTTCGTTAAAAAATTCAAACATAATTCATGGGCATATTTTTAAAGAAGTAATTATTGATGAGGCACAAGATTTGCCCAATGACTACTATGTTCAGATTCCATCGCCCGTTTCGTATGGAGCGGATGATTCTCAGATTCTATATCCAAAGCATTGTTCTCGGCAAGAATATTTGCGTTGTCAGTTCCCTGATAATGTTCAGTATGTTTTAGATAAAAATTTTCGCAGTACGCAGCGGATTATGAAATTTGCTAAGCAGGTTTTTCCGTCTGCCTATATTCCTATGTCTATAATACAGGGATTGCAGAATAATGTTGGGGAATGGCCTATATTAATCGTTACTAATGGGGATAAATATGAAGTTACCAATCAAGAGCAGAATAATGCAATTAAGCAGATTATAGACTCGTTCAAAGCGGAAGATCACAATATTGCTATTTTGGTTCCATGGCAAAAAGATGTCAAAACTTTCGAACAGGTACTTGATGGATTTGGGTATTGTAAAGGAAGTGATTATAGTTCATATTGTCATGAAGAATATTACCAAACGGGTAATGGCTGTGAGAAGTTGTTGAATGTACATTTAACAACATTTAAGTCTGCAAAAGGTCTTGAATTTGATACTGTAATAATACCAAACTTTCATAAATATAAAGAAATTTGTGGGAGTTATAATATTGGTTGGCAGGATTTCTACGTGGCATGTACCCGTGCAAGAAGTAATCTATACCTGATTAGTAATGATGATTTACCATCTTTGCATAGTGTAACTGAACGAAGTGCTATGGAGACACATTACAATTCATTTAATGATGATTTACCTTTTTAATATCATAACAATATGAAAGAGTATTATTTACCAATACAATCGACATCATTGGCTCATTATTTTGGCAATGCTATAATAAAGCCGGCCAAGTATTACAATAATAAGCCTCACGACATTCAGGATAAATGTCGCGACTTCTTATTGTTTACAGATAAGATAGGGACAACAGAAACTGATTGTTGTTTGGAAGTCGTATTGACAGAGGACGAATCCAAGAAATTAATAGATATACAAGGTGGTTGGTTTTTATATGATAAGCCATTGCCAATAACAAGAATAAAGAAGATACTCTTTGCTGACATAGCCCAAAAGGAGATAACAATATCAAACATTCGTTTGAGTACAGCATATGTACCTGATAGTTTGGTGGACATCAAGGTATTTGAAAACAATCCATCGAATTTTATAAAATATCCAACTAATTGTGGAATAAAAGATTGCACTAGTAATCTTAACAAGTTTGATAAATTTTTGGGTGCATTGGCTCTTATGAAAACGGCTGGCGAGTCGTATATGAATTATTCCGAAAATTACATTGCAACGTTGTCGTTTTTTAATTCGTTGATAAAAGACCAAATAAATAACGTAAACAATGGGTTCAAAGATAGTTTTCAGGGAATTTTCTATAATTCAAAAGGGTTTGAAAAGATATTGCCATATCTTAACAATTCCATAGATGAACAATGTCTTTATGAAATTGCAAGCCAAAATAAGCAGGAAATAAAAAAAGATAAAATCACCCGTATTATTAATTTGGATAGTATATGTGATACTTGGACATATACAATTGCTGTTTTAAATACCTATGGAGTCGGAGATGAATCCAAAAAGAAAAGGATTGATGGTCAAATTACTTCGCATTTTTCCGAACTAAAAAAAGGAAAGTCCGAGGGTGTCGCGCTTTGTTACGGTTATAACAGAGGATATTCCGCTTTTGCAAAAGATTATGGCTTTGACAATAAGGTTTCCTATAAGTATAAAATGGAAAGTCAATTGGATTATTACACTATTGAGTCTGTTTATCAATATGTTTTCAATGCTGTAATATCTTCAAACTTTGATTATTTGGATATATGGTGTCCTAAAAAACAAAATAATCTTTCAATAAGTAAGACTGATTATATGATACTTGATGAAGTTATTATCGGCAAGAAAAAAATAAGGAAATCCTGGGATGAATTGTGGAATGGTATTGTTCAAAGCATAAAGGAAAGGTTTCCGAAATCGTCAGATCCGTTTACTAAATTTTTTTTGTCAAGCATTAAAGAAGAAATAATGGCTGTAATTAAAGAAGAACAAGAAGAGAACAATTCTCTTTGGGTCAAATTGAACGAAAAAGAAAAAGTAATTGATAATTTAAGGGCGGAGTTAGTACAAAAAACTAATGAAATCGCAAAAATTACTCAAAAACAAAGCATATTCAAAGATGAATTTGTTTCTATTCCGCGTTTCGCTGAACCGGAAGTGAAATTCGGAGATGAATTGAATGAGAAGAATTTAAACAAAAAGAATAAAGACGAGTTAATTCGTTTGGCTAAGGAACAGGGATTTAATATACCTAAAAATGCAAAGAAAAAAGACATAATTGAACTTATTTTGAAACAAAATTTATCACAACAACCAAAACTTAATCTTTAAAAACTATAACTATGGACAACTTGTTCTCTATATTGATTAATAATACAGCAAATGCTCAATTATTAAGCGAGTTCATTCGTAATAATCAGTTACGAATTGAAGAATTTGCAAATGCAAACATTACTGATAAAAGGAAGGTATGTAGTGAGTTTACTCAATTTGTACTTCTCAATGTAAAAACACTTAATTCCCTTGATTATTCTGAGAGGTACAATAGGGCTTTTATATCAGTTTTATTCGATTTCGCGGAAAGAATGGGCGAGTCATCTGTGATTATTCAATTGTTACAGATTATACAAAAATATCGTCTTGATATCGGTTCAAGATTAGAAGCAGCGAGGCTTTACTTGAATAATATTCCAAATAATAATATTTATATTGAAAGATTTGATGAGATATGTACTTATTTGCAGACGGCCATTAATGAAGAAGATGATGATGACAAAAAGTCAATTGCTGTTTTTTTGAATTATTATTCATTCGTGGTTTATAATACATCGTCTTGTTACTCCTATGAAGTGCGAAATAAGGCTTTACAATCAGATAATGTGTTCCCATTTTTACAAAAAGATATTATTAAATGGGCTCTCTCACTTGATATAACGCAACAGGAATTTGTTTATGAAAGTATTCAAAAACAAATAGATGAATTTCTATGTAAACATATAATCTTTGATGTTCAGATTAATAATGAATTCATCATAGAAAATAATACTGATTATTCGAGGATATTGTCTAATACGCCGAAAAATTTTGATAATATACGTCAGATTTCAGTTTCAAGAATTAGTCAAGTACAAAATAAAGACGATATCTTTTATTCGCTTACAAGAGGGGTTGCTGTTATAGATTGTGAAAATCAATTGTTCGCATATATGAATA
Organism: Bacteroidales bacterium UBA3824; assembly: GCA_002393195.1. Taxonomy (GTDB): domain Bacteria; phylum Bacteroidota; class Bacteroidia; order Bacteroidales; family UBA3824; genus UBA3824. Next base: position 14,699 of record DGIK01000153.1, read on the forward strand.
GTTACGGTTTGATGCATAAGGAAAAACTTTTGCTCGCGTTTTATCATTTCCCATTTCAAGAATTATTATATACAAATACAGAAATAATTGATTGGAGTTGTGGTCAAGGTATTGCGAGTATGATTTTATTTCAATTTTTGTCTGAAATGAATATTCAATTAACCATAGATTCGGTAACATTAGTTGAACCATCAGAAATTGCGTTAAGAAGAGCATCGCTTCATGTGAAGCACTTCAGATCGCAAATTAATGTTAAAACAGTTTTAAAAGATATTGATTCATTGTCATTCGATGATATTAAGACTTCCGATAATACTATAAAACTACATTTATTTTCAAACATCCTTGATGTTGAAAAGTATTCCATGGTACATTTAGTAGATGTAATTAATGGTTCGTGTAATACATTAAATTATTTTGTATGTGTTAGTCCATTTATTAATGATATTAAAACAGCAAGATTTGAATCATTTGCAGATTTTTTTAATAGAAATGTGTCTTATCATGTGATATATGAAGATAAATCACGTAGAGGAGAGTGGATAAATAATTGGACTAAGATAACAAAGATTTTTAAATGTGTTATTTGAATAATGAATAATAAATTAAAAAAGTCATTGCTAAACTTTCTATAATCGATATTATAATGGTGGTTTTATACTTGTGATGTGTGTGGACAAAAGTCTAATGTTTTCTATGCTAAAAAACGACGAATACTTTTTTATCTGACGAAAGAGAGGTTTTGTTTTTTTGCAGAGTAAAAATTTAATGCAATACTATGAAAAACCAAAAGAAATCCTTCCCTGCCTACACTCCGCCGTCCACCGTCCTCACTCTTGATGCGGACGGTGCGGAAAAGTATTTCCTTTCCACACCGCAATTTATGAACTGCGAGATGCCGGAATACATTGAGTTTGAGGGCGTTCTGAATTTCGTTAAAGAAAAAATTGGCAACAAGACTTTTGAGGAATGTTGCAAGGGCAATCCCGACAATCTGCACAACGTATCGCTCAACGTGCTTGCCAATAAGGACGGACATTACGCTGTAAGACCGTTGACATTGGCAAATCCGTACCTTTACTACTTCATTGTCAGGGAGATATGCAGCGAAGGTGCTTGGCAAAATGTAAAAAAATGTTTTGAAAAATACCACACCAAACACATCACCGCGTGCGCCATTCCCGTGATACCCAAAGAGGGCGAGGCGTTCCATAAGGCAACCACAATCCTTAATTGGTGGAACAACTTGGAACAGAGGGCGTTGGAATTGTCGTTGGAATACAAATATATGTTCATTACCGACATCACCAACTGTTACGGCACGGTAAATCCGCAGACGATAGAATGGGCGTTGACGTTGAAAGACACCGAGTTTGCCACCGACGAAAATAGACCGATGGCGCAAAACATCATCCGATATTTGGCGGCGTTGCAACAAGGGCGCAACATCGGATTGCCGCAGGGCGGAGTAGCGTTCAATTTGATTGGCGAGATAATTCTCGGATACTCAGACTTGTTGCTACACAATGAGATACAAAATTATTTCAAGAAAGAAAAAATCAAAGAAGATTACGAAATAATCCGCTATTGCGACGATTACAGGATTTTCTGCAACAATATGAAAGTGTTGCAAGATATATCGTATATTTTGCAGCGTGTTTTGGAAAGCCTCAATTTCCGTATGAACAGCCAAAAGACCAAAATCAGCACGTCGATAGTAACTGATTCCATCAAGCCTGACAAACTTTGGTATATTGAAAACACGCCGATTTTTAGGGGCAAGAATTGTCAGTTTGGCGGAATACAAAAGACGCTGATGTACATTCTTCTTTTTGGTCGCAAGTTTCCAAACGGCGGACAGTTGAAGACTATGCTATCTAACCTCAGTAAAAACATCGAATCCCGCAAAGCAATCGTCGAAAACGTCCGGGCGATGTGTGCCGTGGCTGTTCAGATTGCTGCCGAAAATGTCAACATAAGTCATTATGCGTTAAGAATTGTCAGTCAACTCGTTAAGAACATCGACAAGAAAGACCGCTGCGACATTCTCGACAAAGTTGTTACAAAACTAATCAACCGTCCCAATTCAAAATACGACCAACTTTGGCTGCAAAACATCACTTACGCCGACGACCGCAAACGCAAAAAACTTACTTACGAATACGATTTTCCGCTCTGCCAACTCGTTGACGGCAAGGAAGTTGAACTTTGGGACAATTCGTGGCTTTTGGACGAACTCACCGACGGTTTCCCGTATGCTTCGATTGTTGTAGAATCAAAACTCCCCACCGTTCCTTCTACCATAACATTCAGAGAAATAAGGGGTTACAATGAATGGTTGGATAGTTTGGATTATGAGGATTTTGAAGCCGTTCAATCAATGACGGCAGAGGATTTGGCACAAGGTGAGGTGGTAGGAACATTTACTGTTTGAAATCACCCCTCCACAATCCTCTTCTCCGCATAGCAAATTTTCAGATATTCGCGGCTTTGGTAATAAAGGTCGCTGTTGAAGTGTCATCTTTGTGTGCTATTTATCATAATCCGAATTACCGCAACGATAATCTTTTGGATGCTGTCGGGGTGGGGGAGGAAGAATTTTTTTGTGAAAATAAATTGGCGAAAAATTTTGTTGTTATAAAACAATTCTCTACTTTTGGGAAACAATAAAAGACAATGCCATCATCTAAACTATCCATCCGTTTCTACAACGACCGTGAGGTTAGAGCCATTTGGGACGAGGAAAAATCCCAATGGTGGTTTTCTGTGCTTGATGTTGTGGGGGCTATTAATGAACAGGACGATTATACAAAGAATCGGAATTATTGGAAGTACCTGAAAAACAAACTTAAAAACGAAGCCCCCGAAGTGGTTAGTGCCACTAACCAATTGAAACTTCTTGCACATGATGGCAAACATCGTTTGACTGATGTCATTTCACAAGAAGACGTTTCTGAGTTGGCAAAGCATTATCCAAACAACCGTGCCGCCTCTTTCCTTGATTGGTTCACATACAGCGACAATTCCATCGACGGGCAGAGCCGTAAAAAGGCGTACACTTTTATAGAAAGCAATCTTGTGGCGGATAGCGACGTTGGTACAGTGAAGGCGTTGCAGCAAATCCACGCTTATATCTTTGGTGGATTGTACGATTTCGCGGGCAAAATCCGCACTAAGACCATTTCAAAGGGCGGTACGATGTTTTGTCTTGCGGAATATTTACAGGACAATCTCAAAAAAATCGAACAAATGCCACAAAATACTTTTGACGAAATAGTCAGCAAATATGTTGAAATGAATGTTGCGCATCCGTTTATGGAGGGCAACGGTCGTAGCACAAGAATTTGGCTCGATTTGATTTTCAAGAAGTCTTTGAAAACATGTGTTGATTGGAGCCAAATCGACAAAAACGATTATCTGAACGCAATGCGCAAAAGCATTGTTGACGACACAGAAATCCGGTCGTTGCTTCGTAATGCACTTACCGACCGCATCAACGACCGCGAACTTTTTATGAAAGGCATTGATTATTCGTATTATTATGAGCAAAATGATTAATTTTTTCCTATTTATCATAATCATTGTTGTCGCGCCGATAATCTTTTGGTAGCAAGGGTGGGGGAGGGTCGGTTGTTATATAGAATTATTATTAATAGCAAATCTTTTCACAATTCTTTTAGGGTTGCAGACGGTTGAAGTGTTATCACTAATAAAGAACCTTAATCTATTGTGAATTTAAGAAGTAACAACATGAAAGCAAAATTCTTGTTCGTTGCGGGACTTGCACTCGGTTCGTTGTGCGTGTCTTGCTCTGATGCCGATGATAGCGGCAGTAATGACGATGTGTATTACAATCCTTCAAAAGGCAGTTATGAATATGCGACAAGCGATATGAAAGGCGGCGATGCATACGGCGGCGAGCCTGATGCTGCGCCTGGCATCGATGGTTCGTCAAGCAGTCGCGATGGTGGCGAAGTAGTCAATTCCAATGACCGTATGTCAAACCGCCTGACCGCAGGCGAGTGGAACGACTTGGACAACTGGAAGTTTTGGCGCAATCTCTTGAACCAAAACAATTTCTACGACAAGCCCGAATACTGGCAATTCAGCCCCAAAAACCTCGTTGCGGTCAAGGTTGTGGACGCTGACAGCAACGCGATTGCCAATGTCCCCGTGGAACTTTTCAAGGGCGAAGCGTCAGAATTTGCCGCAAAGACCGACAATTCTGGACTTGCATATTGTTGGGTTGGACTATTCGGCGGCATGGCGGACAATCTCGATGCCAACAATTATTCATTGAAAATCAACGGTGTAGCCATCGACACAACCCTCAAGCTCACCACCAAACAGGATACCGCGCTCAATCTCAATGTAATTCTCAGAAAAGAAATCAAGCATCCCGCAGCCAAGGCTGATGTCGCCTTCATTGTGGATGCCACCGGCTCGATGGGCGACGAAATCGATTTCCTGAAATCAGACCTTGATTACATCATAGACCATGCCAATACTGGCAAAGTGGCTCTCCGCACCGCCGCTCTATTTTACCGTGACGAGGACGACGAGTATCTCACGCGCCACAACGATTTTGCTGACGATGTGGCAGTAACACAGAAGTTTGTGTCGGAGCAAAGTGCCGACGGCGGCGGCGATTATCCCGAGGCTGTGCACTCGGCTCTTGAAAAGTCGCTCCAAAACCTTTCATGGGACGAATCGGCACGTGCCCGCATTGCGTTTCTCGTCCTCGACGCGCCTGCGCATCACTATGAACAAGTGATTGCAAGTCTCCAAAAGTCCATCGCCCTCTACGTCAAAAACGGCATTAAGATAATTCCCGTTGCAGCGAGCGGCGTTGACAAGGACACTGAGTTTATGTTGAGGTTCTTTGACCTTGCCACCGGCGGCACATACGTATTCCTGACCGACCACAGCGGCATCGGCAATTCTCACATCGAGGCGTCCGTCGGCGATTACGAAGTGGAACACCTTGCAGATTTGATGGTAAGGCTTATAAAGAAATATACGGAGTAGGAGAGATTAAAATTGAGAGTTGAAAGTTGAAAGTTGAGAGTTGAAAGTTGAGAATTGAAAGTGGTTTTCAGTTTTCAACTTTCATTTTTTTTATGTAGATGTGTTTGCCATTTCCCAAAACTTTCCCTAACTTTGCCTTGCACAAAATCACTCAAAAACTTATGAACCAACTCGAACACAAAGCACGTCAGTTGAGGGACTTCCTCAACGAGTGCAATTACAAATATTACGTCCTTGCGCAGCCGGATGTGTCTGACTATGAGTATGATATGAAGATGCGCGAATTGCAGGACTTGGAGGCGCAATACCCCGAACTCGACGACCCCGATTCGCCGACGCATAGGGTGGGGGACGATAGGAATCAGGAGTTCCAACAGGTGGAGCACAAATATCCAATGCTCTCTCTTGCAAATACTTACAGCGAGGGCGAACTCCGCGATTTTGACGCGAGGATACACAAACTCTTGCCTGAGGGCGAGGAGTTCAGTTACTCGTGCGAATTGAAATTTGACGGCACGTCCATTTCGCTCACATACCACGACGGACGGCTCGTGCGTGCCTTGACACGTGGCGACGGCACCAAGGGTGACGACGTTACCAACAACGTAAGAACCATCAAATCAATACCTTTGAAGTTGACGGGTTCAGGATACCCCGACGATTTTGAGATACGCGGCGAGATATTGATGCCCCACGAATCATTCCAACGGCTCAATGCAGAACGCCTCGAAATCGGCGAGCCGCCGCTTGCAAATTGCCGCAATGCCGCCGCCGGAGCATTGAAAACCCAAAATTCTGCCGCAGTTGCCAAGCGCGGTCTTGATTGCTACCTGTATTATCTCCTTATGGATCAGTTGCCTACGGATTCTCATACCGAAAATATGGCGCAGGCTAAGTCGTGGGGATTCAAGGTTTCGGAGAATACTAAACTCGCCAAAAATATCGACGAAGTATGGGATTTTATCAACTATTGGGACAAGGAGCGCGAACATTTGCCATACGACATCGACGGCATCGTATTGAAGGTAGATTCGATGGCGCAGAGGGACAGGCTCGGCTTCACCGCCAAAACTCCCCGTTGGGCAATCGCCTACAAATTCAAGGCGGAGGAAGCGGCTGCAAAGTTGTTGTCCATTGATTATCAGGTAGGTAGGACGGGCATTGTAACGCCTGTCGCCAACCTTACGCCGGTGCATCTTGCGGGCACAGTGGTCAAACGCGCCACCTTAAACAACGCCGATTTCATCCGCAGCCTCGACCTCCACAACGGCGACACCGTTTATATAGAGAAGGGCGGCGAGATAATTCCAAAAATCACCCGCGTGGACGAAAATCTCCGCGAACCTGGCGCCACACCTATTAAATATATAGAAAATTGTCCAGTCTGCGGCGCGGCTCTCGTGCGCAACGAGGGCGAGTCGGGTTTCTATTGTCCTAATTATGAAAACTGTCCGCCTCAGATAATGGGCAAGGTAATCCATTTTGTAACGCGCAAGGCTATGGACATCAATTGTGGCGAGGCAACAATCGAACAGTTGTATAACGCCCATTTAGTCAACGATATAGCCGACTTGTATTCACTTAAAGTTTCAGACATTGAAGGTTTGGTGCGTCAGGGCAGGAAGTCGGCGGAAAACCTCGTGGCAAGCATCGAAAAATCCAAGCAAGTGCCATTTGACAGAGTGCTTTATGCGTTGGGAATCAGGTATGTAGGCGAAGGCTCGGCGCGGATATTGGCTCGTAAGTTCCACGACATCGATTCCATCGCAAATGCCACCGTGGAGCAAATTGCCGAGACCAAGGATATTGGCGAGGTGATTGCCGAGACGGTTTTTGAGTGGATGCACAACGACTGCAATATCAAGTTGATACAGCGATTGAGAGAAGCGGGACTTCAATTCGCGCTCGAAGTATCGGACGAAGACCTTGCGCCCAAGTCCGACAAACTCGCTGACAAAAACATCATCGTTACCGGCTCATTTGCGACGCCGCAACGCCGCTCCGAACTCGAAAAAATGGTGGAGGACAATGGCGGAAAACTTCAGTCGGGAGTCAACGCCAAGACATCTTTCATCGTTGCCGGAGCCAAACCGGGCGCGTCAAAGGTGCAAAAAGCCGAAAAATTGGGCATAAAAATCATCACCGAGACCGAATTTCTCGCGATGTTGGAGTAGGGGAGAAGGACGTAATGAGCCGTCAAAGGTTTGATTGTCAGATTGTTGGCGGTGTAATGCGAAGTTGTCATCAAAAAAAATGCACAAAAACTAAAAAAACTTCTCGAAAAGTTTGTTTATGTGTAATAAATTGATTTACTTTGCAGTCTGTAAAGAATAAAGAAATTTTAGACAAAAACAAAGAATAAGAAATGTCACGTATTTGCGAAATCACAGGCAAAAAGGTAGCGAGGGGCAACAATGTATCGCACTCTCACAGGAAGACCAAGAGGACTTTTATGCCTAACTTGCACACCAAGAAATTCTATCTTGAGGAGGAAGACCGTTGGGTAACGCTCAAGGTGTCTGCCGCCGCCATCCGTTCTATCAGCAAGAACGGCCTCAAGGCTACATTGGACAAAGCCGTTGAAAAGGGCTTTATGGCCGGCTATTAATTCAATTAAAAAACTGAACGTAAAACTAAAAAAAACAAAATGGCAAAGAACAAAAACAGGGTTCAGGTGATTCTCGAATGTACCGAGCAAAAAGAATCGGGTGTACCCGGCATGTCTCGCTACATCACCACCAAGAACAAGAAGAACACCACGGGTCGTCTTGAGCTCAAGAAGTACAACCCGTACTTGAAGAAATACACTATTCACCGCGAAATCAAGTAAAACATCATAAGAAATGGCAAAGAAAGTAGTAGCAACCCTCAAGAAAGAGGACGCAGGCAGCGCGCTCACCAAGATTGTGAAGGCTGTAAGGTCTCCCAAAACTGGCGCATATTGCTTCAAGGAGTTGGTAGTTCCCGCTACAATGGCGAAGGAAGCCCTCAAGGATTTGAAGTAGGACAACGATTCAACATCAAGATATTACAAGAAAAGTTGGAAGCCAAAACCCCGGCGACCAACTTTTTTTGTTTTTGGTTGAAAAATAATTCCAAATATGCTTGGCGGTTACAAAAATAATATCTAATTTAGCACGGTGTAATGTAATGTGTTACAAGTAACACGCTGACAACAAATATTTTAGAACAAAAACAATGGGTCTTTTCGGATTTTTTTCAAAAGAGAAGAAAGAAAGCCTCGACAATGGCTTGGCTAAGACAAAAGAAAGTGTCTTCAAGAAGATTCAACGCGCAATCGTCGGCAAATCAAAGGTGGACGACGAGGTGCTCGACAACCTTGAGGACGCGCTCATAACGTCCGACGTGGGTGTGGACACCACCTTGAAAATCATCAAGAGGCTCGAGGAGCGTGTCGCAAGGGACAAGTACGTCAATACCGCAGAGCTCAACAAGATTCTCAAGGAGGAGGTGGTATCGTTGCTCAATGAGAACGAGGGCAACAATTTCACCGACAGCATCGTCACCAAAGACGGTATGCCGTATGTGATTATGGTTGTAGGCGTCAATGGCGCGGGCAAGACCACCACAATCGGCAAACTCGCAAATCAGTTCAAGGCGGCGGGCAAGAAGGTATATATCGGTGCCGCCGATACATTCCGTGCCGCTGCCGTGGAACAGTTGGAGATTTGGGCGCAGAGGGCGGACGTTACAATCGTAAAACAGGCCATGGGCGCGGATCCGGCGTCGGTGGCTTTTGACACCCTCAATTCTGCCGTTGCCAACAAGGCCGACGTGGTTCTGATAGATACGGCGGGTCGCCTCCACAACAAGATTAACCTCATGAACGAGCTCGCCAAGATAAAGCGCGTGATGACCAAGGTGATTCCCGACGCGCCGCACGAGGTGCTCCTTGTGCTCGACGGCAGCACGGGTCAGAACGCTTTTGAACAGGCTAAGCAATTCACGAAGGCGACTGAAGTAAACGCCCTCGCCCTCACCAAACTCGATGGCACTGCAAAGGGCGGCGTCGTTATTGGCATCAGCGACCAATTCAAGATTCCCGTGAAGTACATCGGCGTAGGCGAGAAAGTTACTGACCTGCAATTGTTTGACAAAGAGCAATTTGTGGATTCGTTGTTCAATTAATCGCGTTATTGAATGAAACCTCATACGGAGATTTATTTTGCCCCGTTGCAAGGCTTTACAGATTATGTTTACCGCAATCTTTATGCGGAGACGTTTGACGGTGTGGAAAAGTTTTTCACGCCGTTTTTGCGTGTAGAGGGCGGCGAGGTGCGCAGGAAGGATGTCGCAGACCTCGATAATACCGCCGCCCATTCCGTCACTGTGCCGCAGATAATCGCCAGTTGCAGCGAAGATGTAGATATATTGGCGCAACTCGTTATAGATAAAGGTTTTGAGCATTGCGACATCAATTTTGGTTGCCCATTTCCACAACAGACCCACAAGATGCGCGGCGCGGGCATTTTGCCTCATCCCGATAGAGTGGAGGAAGTTTTGAAAGCGGCGGCTAAGTATCCGGAATTGAAGTTTTCGGTGAAGATGCGTCTCGGAAACTCCGACAAAACAGAATGTTTGGCTATCGTTGACATTCTGAATGATGCGCCTCTCTCTTTCGTTACCATTCATCCGCGCATCAGCAAACAGATGTATTCTGGCACGATTGATATGGCGATGTTTCAGGAATTAACGGCAAAAATCAATCATCCAATAGTCTATAATGGCGACATCAATACCGTGGACGACATCAATCGTATCACGTCGCAATTTCCTAATATCAAGGCTGTTATGATAGGTCGTGGATTGTTGGCAAACCCATTTTTGGCGCAGGATTATCAGAGGGATGGCAATTGCGGTTTTGATGTCAAAGTTTATATGAAATTCATCAGCAACCTTTCGTACGGCTACCTCATGCAGTACGACAATTCAGAATATATGGCTCTCGACAAGATGAAGACCTTTTGGGCGTATCCACCGCCCGGCGTCAGCAAAAAACACGTAAAGGAAATCCAGAAGTCCCGCTCGCTCACCGAATTTATTACAAATGTTGCAATTGCCGTGAACAATCTTTAATCTCCAAACTAAAAAAAACGACCGGGAGTAATCACTACTGCCGGTCGCATGGATAAATATTAACCTATGTATGTCCAATGATGTGTTTTCGTCACATTATACGAGGCCTTGTGCGAGCATTGCGTCAGCAACTTTCACGAAGCCGCCGATGTTGGCGCCCTTCACGTAGTTGATGTAGCCGCCTTCCTCTGTGCCGTACTTCACGCAGGTCTTGTGGATGTTGATCATGATCTGGTGGAGTTTGGCGTCAACTTCCTCGCGAGTCCAAGAGAGACGCTCGGAGTTTTGCGACATTTCGAGACCCGAAACCGATACACCGCCGGCGTTGGATGCCTTGCCGGGAGAGTAGAGAATCTTTGCGTTCTGGAACACCTCGATTGCTTCGGGGAGTGAAGGCATGTTTGCACCTTCGCATACGCACATACAGCCGTTGGCGATGAGTGCCTTTGCATTTTCCTCGTTTACCTCGTTCTGGGTAGCGCAGGGCATTGCAATGTCGCATTTGATGCCCCAAGGACGCTGGCCTTCGAGATATTCAACGCCGGGGAAGTTTTCTGCGTATTCTTTGATACGACCACGACGAACGTTCTTCAAGTCCATAATCCAAGCGAGTTTCTCAGGAGTGATGCCGTCCTTGTCGTAAACTGTGCCGTTGGAGTCAGACATTGTAACAACCTTCGCGCCGAGCTGGAGACATTTTTCAACAGCGTACTGAGCAACGTTGCCCGAGCCAGAGATGCAGACAGTCTTGCCTTCAATCTTGTCGTTCTTTGTAGCGAGCATTTCCTGTGCGAAGTAAACTACGCCGTAGCCAGTAGCCTCGGGACGGATGAGCGAACCACCCCAGCCAAGACCCTTGCCGGTAAGAACGCCGGTGAACTCGTTGCGGAGCCTCTTGTACTGACCGAAGAGGAAGCCAACCTCACGTCCGCCTACACCGATATCACCTGCGGGAACGTCGGTGTCGGGGCCGA
>DGIK01000039.1 GCA_002393195.1 Bacteroidales bacterium UBA3824
CGCGCCGTTACCGACTACGTGTTCAATGATTACGATCAGGAGTCAAACGCATACAACCGCAACGGCGAGTTTTCCAACGACCTCACTTTCTTGCGCTCCATCACATCGGTATATGCCACGTATGGCAAGACTTTTGGTGGCTTTGGAGTTCAACTCGGTCTGCGCGGCGAATACACTTACCGCAATATGGACACCAAAAACGACTATTCTGATTCCACATATACAATCAACCGTTTTGATATTTTCCCATCCATACATATTTCTCAGGCGGTGGGCGAGCGCAATTCTATCCAGGCTGGATATTCGCGCCGCATCCGCCGTCCGTGGGAGCGCGCCCTCAATCCTTTCCCCGGATATTCCGACGAATATTCGAGGTGGGTGGGCAATCCGAGTTTGAAGCCGCAATACACTGACGTTATGGAACTCAACTATCAGATGAATTTCGACAAGGCTTTCCTCGCCCTCGAAACTTTCTACCGCCACACCGACGGTGCCACAGAAAACGTAAGCTCCCTCGACCCAAAAGGCACGGGCATCTTGATTTCGAGGTTTGAGAATCTATCCACCAACAATAATTTTGGTCTCGAACTCACTGGCTCTTACGACATTACCAAATGGATGAGGCTCAATGCTACATTTGAGGTGCGTCAGTATTATATCAAAGGTGTCTATAACGACGTGCTCCGCAAGCAGGACGGCAATTCTTGGCGCACCAAGGAGACGCTCTCACTCTCGCCCGGCAAGACCACGAAGATTCAGATCACAATGCGTTACAATGGCAAAAACAAGACCCTTATTTCTTCCAACAAGGGCAATCTCGACCTCGGTCTGGCTGTCCGTCAGAGTTTCTTCAAGAAAAAGATGTCTGTATCGCTCAGCATGAGGGATTTGTTGAATAGCGGCACTTTCAAATCTACTACCGACACTCCCGAATACTGGCTCTACAGCAAGAGGCATCGCGCCGCTCCGTTCTGGAATCTTGGTGTTTCGTTCAAAATCAACAATACCAAAGACAAGCGTCCCGACGGCGAGGAGGGCGATGCTGGAGGCGAAGGCGGCAGCGACGATTCTTCTTCATTCAGCGACGAGGGCGGTATGGACTTTTAAATACTTCTTAGTTATATATCAATCATCCGTAGGTATCACATTATCTGCGGGTGATTTTTTTTGCCCATAATGTCCGCAATTTTCATAAAAAAAATTTTTTTCCAATCGTTTTTTATTTTTATCTTTGGGCAATCCAATTATTAATTTTTTTTATAATAATTATAAATATGAGAATCGTTATTTTGGCGGCACTCGTAATGGCTCTGTCCATTGACGCGATGTCGCAAACTCCTGTCAATCAGGACGCTTCGCCCGAAGCAAAAGAACTGCTAAAATTCATCTACGCCCAGAGCGGCAACGGTACGCTCACCGGGCAGCACTCGTATCCGCTGTACAGCGACATCTATATGGAGCGCGTGGAAAATTTCACTGGTTCGCACCCCGTGGTGTTCGGTCAAGATTTTGGGTACAGCAAGCCCAACTCTCTCGACGGCATCAACTTCCGTCAGCGCACCATCGACAATGCCATCAAATGGCACAACAAGGGCGCAATCATCACCCTGATGTGGCACGCCGTACCGCCCAACTGCAAGGAAAATTTCACAATCTGGAAGGGCGAACACGGCATACAATCCAAACTCTCCGACAAAGAGTGGGCAGACCTCTTCACCGAAGGCACCGAAATCAACAACAATTGGAAGTCGCAGGTGGATGTCATTGCATTCTATCTCCGTCAGTTGCGCGACGAGCACATCCCTGTCATCTGGCGTCCGTACCACGAGATGAACGGCGATTGGTTTTGGTGGGGTTATAATCCCGACAATTACAAACGCCTCTATCGTATGCTCTACGACCGCCTCACCAACTATCACAAAATCAACAATTTGTTGTGGGTTTTCAATGCCAACGAACTTGGTAGCGTCAATGTAAAGCCATACGACGATTTCTATCCAGGCGACAATTACATCGACATCCTCGCCACCGACATCTACAGCAGCGAATACAAGGGCAAGGATTATGACCTGCTCCTGAAACTCGGCAAGGGCAAGCCCATCGCGTGGGGCGAGGTCGGCAAACTCCCGACTCCCGACATCATCAAGCAGCAGCCCAAGTGGGTGTGGTTTATGTGTTGGAGCGAATTTATCGAAACCGCCAACGACTGGAACCGCCGTACCGACCTCTACAACGCCGATAATACTATCACTCTCGAAGAACTCAACGCCAAAAAAAAATGAACAAGGAATCTTTAATTCAGCAACTTACAGCCGCACACGCCGACATTATGCGGTTTTGGATCAATAATATGGTGGATGATGCCAATGGCGGATTCTACGGCGAACTCGATTGCAACAACAATATCGTGCCCAACGCGCCCAAGGGTTTGATACTCAACGGCCGCATCCTCTGGACTTTTGCCAAGGCTGCCAATACTTTTGGCAACGATGAGTATCGCAAGATGGCTGACCGCGCTTTTGATTATCTCTGCAAATACTTCCACGACAATAAAAATGGCGGCTTCTATTGGTCGCTCAATGCCGACGGCTCGCCCCTCGATACCAAGAAACAGGCTTATGCTCAGGGATTTGCGTTGTACGGATTGTCGGAGTATTACATCTTGACCAAAGACCAACGCGCCATCGACCTCGCCTACGAAACCTATCATCTCATCGAGAAGCACTTCCGCGACCCTGAGTTTGGAGGCTACACCGAGGCGTGCGCCGCCGATTGGTCGCCAATTGCCGACATCCGCCTGAGCGACAAGGAGGAGAATCTTCCCAAGACTATGAACACTCACCTCCATATTTTGGAGCCGTTCACCAATCTCTACCGCGCCAAACCGTCGCCAGAATTGAAGGAATCTATCGTCCACTGTATCAACGTATTCAAGGACAAAATCATCGACCCGAAGACCGGACATTTCATCCTATTTTTCGATATGGATTGGACGCCGAGCAAGACGATGCACGTGGATTCTTACGGACACGACATCGAAGGCGCATGGCTCATCTACGAGGCTGCGGAAGTCATTGACGACAAGGCTCTTATGGAGACGTTGCGTCCCGTATGCCGCCGATTGGTGGACATTACTCTCGCTGAAGGTTTTGACGGCGAATCCATTGATTATGAAAAAGTGAATGGTCATCTCGATACCGACCGCCATTGGTGGCCGCAGGCAGAAACCCTCGTGGGTCTTGCCGACACTTACCGCCTCACCGGCGAGCAGAAATACCTCGACCTTTTATATAAGGAGTGGAATTTCATCGACGCCCACCTCGTTGACCATAAGAACGGCGAATGGTTTTGGCGCGTTAATAAGGACGGCAAGGCTGTTTACAACGATATGAAGGCGGGATTTTGGAAGTGTCCCTACCACAATTCCCGCGCAATGATAGAAGTAATCCAACGTCTTAAATAAACCGCAATGATGAAACGGATTTTGATTGTATTGATGTTGATTGCTACTGTATTGGCGGCGTGCGCGCCAAGTGTGGTAACTCTGCCCGGCGGTAATCCAAACATTGTCTATTTTGGACGCACCGACCGCTCAGACTCTCTGCACCCCAAGCAGTGGGCGGCAGGCGGATATTTCAATGTCAGGTTCAAGGGCGAATATTGCGTCATCAACATCAGCGACGAATACTATTCTGATCGCCGTGCCAATATTTTGGAGGTTGCGGTAGATTTGATTAGCGGTACGCAGGTGGTAATCACCAAGGATTCCGTTACCAACATTGTCATCGGCAATGCGCCTCAATCCGTATTGGACACCCTCAAGGGCAATGTCGTAAAGTGTTTTGAGGATTTGCAGCCGAATGAGTATGTGGCAACAATTTGCCGCAACACCGAGACCGCTATGGGCTACACTCAGGTCAATTGGGTGTCCGCGCCCAAAATCCTGCCTTGCCAACCGTTCAACGTGTATGGCACAATTGAATTTATCGGCAATTCAATCACTTGTGGCGCGGAGGCTGACACCTCGCTGATGCCCGGCTCGCAATACAAATGGGGCGATTGGCACAGGGCTTATTACGGCTATGGCCCCCGCACGGCGCGAAATCTTGGTTCGGCTTGGTCGTTGGTGTCGGTGTCAGGCATCGGACTTATTCACAGTTGTTGCGATATGGAAGTTACTATGCCACAGGTATATGACAAGTACATTCTTCGCAATAACCAAAAGCCGTACAAGCATGAACTCGGCACTTACCTGTTCTGTATTTGTCTTGGTCAAAATGACGGCATACAGGATTCTACCGCGTTTTGTGATGCGTATGTCGATTTTGTGAAGAAGGTTGTCGATTTCAATATGAATGGCTATATGGTTACAAATTGGCACGTTTTTTTGCTTACAAGTCCAATGGCTGACGAGACTCTCCGCGAGTGGCAAAAAAAGATGCTCACCGCCATCGAGCAGCGTCTCCAAGAAGTTTGGCCCGACAGAATACACAAATATTTCTTCTATCGGTCGTGGAACTCCGGCGGCGCGTCGCATCCAAGCGTCGAGGAACACGAACAGATTGCTAACGAACTTACCAATTTTATTAAATCCATACTATAAAAATTACTAATTATTATGAGAATCAACAAAATTTTGACACTTGCAACGGCTGCATTGCTCACGCTTCCTGCATCGGCGCAGAAGTTTGAGGGATTGGCTCTCACGCCCCCGATGGGCTGGAACAGCTGGAACACTTTTGGCTGCGACATCAACGAAAACGTCGTGAAGGAAACAGCCGACCTCTTCATCAAACTCGGCCTCAAGGACGCTGGCTACGAGTACATCGTCATCGACGACGGCTGGATGGAGATGCAGCGCGACCCGGAGACCCTTCTCCTCGTGCCCAACAAGCAGAAATTCCCCAACGGCATCAAGACCGTGGCGGATTACGTACACTCCAAGGGTCTTAAATTCGGCATCTACAACTGCGCCGGCACCAAGACTTGCGGCGGCTACCCCGGCACTCGCGGTTATGAGTACCACGACGCAAGGCAATACGCTCAGTGGGGCGTCGATTTCCTGAAATTCGACTGGTGCTACACTGGCGCGGGCAATGGCGGTTTCAATTATCAGCAGGACGCCGCCGCATCGTACACCCTCATGCGCGACGCGATATACGCCGCAGGCCGCCCGATGATTTTCAATATTTGCGAGTGGGGCGACAACGAGCCTTGGAAATGGGCTGAGAATGTAGGACACATGTGGCGTATCTCCGGCGACATCGGACACTGCTGGGACTGCGAAATGTCTTTTGGCAACTGGTCTAAATTCGGTCTCTGGCCTATCATCAATATGCGCAAGGACATCCGCAAGTATAGCGGTCCGGGACATTGGAACGATTTTGACATGCTGGAAGTTGGCAACGGATTTTCGCCCACCGAAAATCGCACCCACTTCGTGATGTGGTGTATGCTCGCATCGCCCCTGATGCTTGGCAACGACATCCGCAAGATGGACGAGCCTACTCGTCAACTCGTTACCAACAAGGAAGTAATCGCCATCGACCAGGACAAACTCGGCATCCAGGGATTCCGTTTTATGAATCTTGACGGCTTCGACATCTGGGTAAAACCTCTCGACAACAACGAATGGGCTTTTGCTTTCGTCAATATGACCGAGCAAAAACGCCATCTCTCCTACGATTGGGCTAAGTATTACTGCAAGGACGGCCTCGTGGATCGCGAAATCAACTGGGGCAGGCAGACTTTCAAACTCCGCGACCTGCTCGCTCACAAGGATTTTGGCGACACGTCCAAAAAACTCGAGTGCGACCTCGAGGCGCACGACGTGATAGTATTCAGGCTCTCGCCCAAAAAATAAACCACTACGTTACTTCATTTTTTTAAGGACGGATTTTCGCCTTGGTGCGGAAATCCGTCTTTTTATTAAAAATAACACAAAATAAATTTTTACATTAGTCAGATTATCATTAACTTTGCGCCTTGAAACAATCAAGACGTTCTACACGATGATAAGCAGAAGAATACTGAGGATTAAGGTGCTTCAAACGATTTATTCGTACTATCAGGGCGAAGGCGAGTTGAAGGGCGCGCAGAAGGAACTCGCAATGAGTATCGACCGCTCGTATGACTTGTACTTCTACCTGTTGCAATTGTGCGTTGAAGTAGCCGATTATTGCGACCGTCAGCAGGAGGCCGCCAAGTTGAAATATATGGCGACTCTCTCCGAACTCAATCCCAACAAGAAGTTTGTACACAATAAGTTGATAGAGCAATTGCGCATCAACGAAACCCTCCAATCTTACCTTGTGGCAAGGGGATTGTCGTGGGCGCAGTTGCAGCACGTGGTCAAGAGCGTCTTCAACGACCTCTCCCTTTCCGATACGTACAAGGCGTATATGGCGGACAAGGAAGAGTCGTATGCCAAGGACAAGGCTATCGTCGCCTATCTGATAGAACACGTCATTCTCGAAAATAGCGACTTCTTCGATGCTCTCGAAGAGCAGTCGGTCTATTGGATTGATACTGTGGAGTTTTTTGCGGGTATGGCGCTCCGTACCATCGACCGCTACAAGGCGAGCCACGGTGCAGATGCCAAGATGTTGCCCAAGTACAAGAACGACGAGGACGCGCAGTTTGCCGACCAGTTGCTGTTGAAGGCTGTTGCAAGCGGCGACCGTTACCGCGAATTGATTTCCGAAAACGCCGACAATTGGGACTTGGAGCGCATCGCCCTGCTCGACATCCTGCTTATCCAAGTGGCGTTGGCAGAGGTGGAGCAATTCCCCGAAATTCCGTTGCGAGTTACCTTCAATGAGTACATCGAGATTGCCAAAAACTATTCCACCGAAAAAAGCCCGCTGTTCATCAACGGCGTGCTCGACAAGATTGTACAAAAACTCCGCGATTCAGGCGACGTAATTAAGCCCGCCGACATCCCGCCGTTGAAATAACCCCTAACAACTACGATTATGTACAGATTTTACATATTATTGACAATGTTGGCGATGATGGTGATAGCGTCGTGCGGCGGCAATGGTGCACAGAATGACGCGGCAAGCACGTCTTCCGACACCGCAAAAGCCGACACCACATTGTATCCGCAGATAGAATTTGATACGGCAGTATTCGACTTTGGCACTATCTTGCAAGGCGAGCAGGTGGGCACATCGTTCACATTCAAGAATACCGGCAAGGCAGACCTCATAATCCAAAAGGTGGAGACTTCCTGCGGCTGCACTGTACCTGAATACGACCGCTCTCCCGTTGCACCGGGTGCTACTGGCACTATACGTGTCCGTTTTGATTCCGACAACAAGGAAGGCGCACAATACAAGACCATCAAGGTAAAGTCCAATTGCAAGGACAATATCTTTGAACTCGTCTTAAAGGGCAATGTGAAGGTGAATTAATGCATAATTCATAATGCATAATTCGTAATTGATTGTAGTTTAGTGATTAACAATATAACAAATAATAATAAAATGACATTTTTGAACTTTATTCTATGTGATGCTATGCAGGATGCCGGCGCACCAGTGGGCAATCCTCAGGGCGGCGGTATGTCGATGATAATTATGCTCCTTTTGATGGGCGTTGTGTTCTATTTCTTTATAATTAGGCCGCAGCAAAAGCGTCAGAAGGAACTCCAAACCTTCCGCGACGGTCTCCAAAAGGGCGACAAGGTGATGACAGTTGGCGGCATCCACGGCGTTATTTCTGGTATGACCGAGACCACGTTTCTCATCCTCATTGCCGAGAATGTTGAGATAAGCGTCGAAAAATCTTCCGTAGTAGCCGACACGTCCGACACCACCGGCGCACAGGAAGCCGCTGGCAAGTAACGTCAATTCCGTGACGCCGCCTACGGCGACGGGGTTTTTATAAACGAAAATTTTAACGAATTATAATGAATTATAACGAATGTCTAATTCGCTTAAATTCGTTGTAATTCGTTTTAATTTGTGTTTAAAAGAAAAAAAATACCGCCGTCAGGCGGTATTTTCGTTTATATATGGTTATTTGGAGTAGTTGCCGTAGTTGTTGTACTTCACCCACCAATTGAAGAATCGGTCATACGTGATGATTTGGTCGCCAAACTCCTTCTCATACGCCTCCTTTTCCTCGTCGGAGACGTTTACGCGCTTGATTTTGTAACTCCAATCGTCGCGTACTGCAAGAGCCCAGCCACCTACCATCGGGCTTTCCTCGAATATTTTGACCGTTTCTTTCATTGTTGTTATAATATTTTTTGTTTGCCTGCAATGGGACTTACATACTCATATCGAGTTCAAATCCCTTGCCACGTTTGCTGACGTTGTTGTATTCCTTCCACCATTCCATAAACTCATTGTAAGTGATGAGTTTGTTGCCGAAATGCTTTTCGTAGGCTTCCTTTTCCTGCGGGGTAATGGACACCTTCTTGAGCTTGTAGCTCCAATCGTCCCGCACCGTGAGCGTGTAGCCGCCCAACACCGGACATTCCTCAAACAGCACTCTTGGTTTTTCCATGATACGATAGATTTTAGTTGGTCGTTTTTTGTCTATAATGGCGTTGCCGCCGTACATAAGCATCTTGCAACATACGTGCCGATTGACGGCATGGCGGGCAGTTTTTTTACTTGACCCACACCATCACCACCGCTGCCGCCGCAAATAACACCGCCACCCACGACAGGATGACGCCCAATCGGCGGTTTTTGCGCCTTGCAAACCACGATGCCACCCATACCAGCACCGCCAATATCACCAAAATTATCTTAATGTCTGTACTCATTGTCCTAATGTTATAGTCCGACTGCAAAATTAATCAAAAGGGCGGTGATTGCAAAAATTTTTTTGACACAATGATTCAAAAAAATCACATCGTGTCAAAATAGTCGAATATCTTGTTCATTTCTGAGCATCCGTGGCTTTTGCAGGTGTTGGGCGCAAAAGGGACGGCGTTTTGACGCGCAGTTTTCAACCCGCCGTTTTTGTTGAGACGCTCGTATATGTCGGGAGGATTGTTGTAATACTCCTCTGATTTTTCGTAGTTTGATAAGTCAGGTATTCTTTTGAGGTCAGGTCTGAGCGCGGCAAAGTCGGGATAGAATTTGTTGGTTTTGTTATAATGCAACAGATACCAATACTCCAAGCAGGGGTTGTTGACAATCAAAAGTATGTTTTGCATCCAACCGTAATTGGCTTTTCGCCGTCCTGAAAGTTGGTCTTGTTTCGCCAATATGTATTTTTGGTAAAGGTCGTTGAATGTTGATAGTTCTTTTGCATTTTTCAGAGGCTCGTCTAAATCTATTATCAATATTACAAAAGTATATTCTTCATCCAATTTGGCTTTGGCAAAGTCAAATAATTCCTGAACCTTCTTCCTTTCAGGGAGTTCGGGCTTTATCCTTACTGTTTTGAGTGCGGCGCAGGGATAATGTTCCTTGGCTTTGGCGACATACCATTTTTCGTCCTTACCGTCCACAACAAGAGCGATGGATTCCCTGCCTTTTTGTTTTTTAATTGTTCTCGCCATTTGTCCTCTCATTATCAGATTTCACAAAAAATGTATCTTCCAGCCTTGGCACTGCGCCCAATCTTCCGGCACGATAGACGTTGTATCTGTTTGTGGAATCGCGCAAAACGTCGCTGCCAAAATCCGCCAACGAATACAAATCTGTTGCTCCTTCGTCGTTTTTTTCCGTGAACCAAACCGTATCGTCGCGGAACAAATCTTTGTCTGCCAAAAATTCGCGGGCGTGCGTGGTGAATACTATCTGCGATTCGTTGGTGTTGCGAAGAAATGTGGTGATAAAGTGCGTGTAAAGGTCGGGATGTAGGCGACATTCGAGTTCGTCGATGGCGAGCAACTGAGGTTTGTTGACGAGCATCAATAGTATGCCAGATAGTTCGTAATACCTCTGTGTGCCGCCCGATTCGTCTTCAAAATCGAGGGGAACACCGCCGTCTTTACCTTTGTGGACGAGTTGTATTTTGACACCTGACTTTGCGTTGCGCTCCACTTTGAACTCCGAAATGCCAATGTCGGCTTTTTGCATCTGCAATGTCATCAACTGACGGTCGATGTGGTTGTCGGCGATTTTGTTGGTGACAAACTCGGCGAGGCTTTGCTGCGATGAAATCACGGGGGGATGTATGTACAGGTCCACCCAATCGCAGATTCCCTTCATCCACGGAATGTCAACATTACTTTTCATAAACGCTCCAAAAACCGTTCTGTTGTGCAGCAAATTGATGTTGAGGTCGCGTGTATTGGCGTTTGACCTGAATTTGTCGCCCCATTTGATAGATGACAGCCTTGTGTCTTTGTCTGTTGTCCGTTCAAAAACCTTGTGAGGGCGCAGTTCGCCGAATGGATGCCGCTGCAACGATTCTGCCGTTATCATTTCGTTGTTAAAATGTACTTCGTAGCGGTATTTCTGTTCTCCGCATAGGAAATTGACAGCCATTACAGAATCCTTGTTGGCATATTCATTGTCCAATGCAAATTTTTTGTATTCTATTTTGGAGGTTTTGTTTTCGCAAGGATTAAGTATTAACAACGGCAACATTTCAAACGCCCGTACAACATTGCTTTTGCCCGATGCGTTTGCACCAAGTATTACAGCCATCTTCAAGATTCTGTAATTGCCTTTGCGGACTATGTAGTAATCTTCGAGGTGCGTATCTTTGGTGGCCTCAAACGATATGGTCTGAGGCTCGCGGATAGAACGGAAGTTCGATATTGTAAAATCTAATATCATATTGTTATGTCTGTTGAAATAATGATATGAAAGTGCGTTTTTTGCAACTGCACTGCAAAAATACGTGTTTCACCGTAACTATGCAAATGTTTTGTCGTTTTTTTTATAAAATAGTTTATTGTTGTTTTTTTTTATTAACTTTGCGGCATATTTTACACATCATAACAAGAAAACTTCAATGGAAAAAGATCAGGAAATTTTTGACCTTATCGACAAGGAATACGACCGTCAAAAGAACGGAATCGAACTCATTGCGTCGGAGAACTTCGTGAGTGCCAATGTGATGCGCGCTATGGGCAGCATCCTCACCAACAAGTACGCCGAGGGCTTGCCCGGCAAGCGTTTCTACGGCGGATGCGGCATCGTGGACCAGGTGGAGACCATCGCCATCGAGCGTCTCAAAAAACTCTACGACGCCGAATGGGTCAACGTACAGCCCCACTCGGGCGCACAGGCCAATATGGCAGTGCTTTCTACTGTATTGCAGCCCGGCGACACTTTTATGGGTCTCGACCTCGACCACGGCGGACACCTCTCGCACGGCTCGCCCGTCAATTCTTCGGGAAAGCTCTACCACCACGTTTCCTACAATGTAAACGAAAAGACTGGCCTCGTTGACTACGACCAGATGGAGCGCGTGGCTTTGGAGTGCAAGCCAAAACTCATCATCGGCGGCGCGTCGGCTTATTCCCGCGATTGGGATTATGAGCGTATGCGTGCCATCGCCGACAAGGTGGGTGCCC
>DGIK01000119.1 GCA_002393195.1 Bacteroidales bacterium UBA3824
ACGTGCCGCTATGGAATTGGTTCAAGATTGCCATTTTGATTGACAAATTTTGATTACCGGCCAAAATAATTAGTAATGGAAAACTCCATTCCATTTTTGCCGCTGCAAAGGTATGTAATATTTTTAAAAATGTCAACCGTTTTTTTTTTTTTGAAAAGCGTACTTTACATTGATTTTACAAGTATCTGAATGTCAAAAAATTGAATACTAAAAATTTTAGCAACATTTTTTTGTAAGTTTTTGTACGGCGTTACCGAAATGTCATTTTTATTGTTTAGTTTTGCGTCCGACTTACTTACATTAGCAACCAAATGAAAAAAATTATGCGACAATCCTTTTTAATATTATCCTTCATATTACTGACAATCAACGTATTGGCGCAAAACGACGGCAGCATCATCGACGAGGTGCTTACCGACGCTGCCGAATCGGGCGACGAAGAATCCGAGGAAACCGCCGAGATGGATTGCGAATACATTGAAAGCATCACCGATTCTAAGATTGACATCAATACATTAAATATCAACGACTTGCAATCTATTCCAATCTTAAATGCAATACAGATTGGCGACATATTGGAGTATCGTCGGAAGTATGGCGACATTGTGAGCCTCGGCGAACTCAAAGCGATTGCGTCGTTGACACCTGAAAATATAATGCAGATAAGTCGTTATGTAACAGTGGATAACAGCACTACCAACCGCCGACAATATACTGTGCGCGAATCGCTGAGCAAGGGTCGGCATTATATTTCGACTTTCAATAAGATGGTCTTGGAGCGTCAGGCGGCTTACATTCCCGACAGCAGCGGCAACACCAAATACGACGGCAACAGGTTGAAATGGTGTCTGAAATACCGTTACAAATTTCAAGACCGCGTGTCGTGGGGCATCACCGCCGAAAAAGATGCAGGAGAGCGTATTGGATTCGGCGATTATAAATATGGTTTCGATTATTATTCTATATTCTTGAAAATCCGACAATTAGGCATTATTGACCAACTAATCCTCGGCGACTACACCGTGAGATTTGGACAAGGATTGATGTTGGGCGGCGGATTTTCGATGGGCAAATCGATGAATGGCAGCAATTACAACAACTGTTACCAAATCCGCGAATATGGCTCCGTAAACGAAAATCGTTATTATCGTGGAGCGGCGGCTACGGTGAAGGCGGGCAGGGTTTCGATGACGGCTTTTGGCAGCGCAAATCTCGTGGACGCATCGTGCGAAGGGGCTGAATTTCATTCTTTTAGGACAGACGGATACCACCGCACCACCCGCGAAATCGCCAACAAAGACAATCTCCGCGAAACCATCGGCGGCATTATTACCGAATGTCGTTTGGGCAAATTTCAGATAGGCGCGGCGGCGTATTATTACGGATATGACAAGACTTTTGTGCCGCGTTTGCAACTCCGCTATGCCAATATGAGGAGCGAAAAGGAGGGCGTCGGCGCGTCGGTTTGTTATCGTTACGACAGCCGGAAGGCGAGTATGTATGGCGAGACGGCTGTGGACAAATGCGGCAACATCTCAACAATCAACACCGCCGACCTGCGCCCCGCCGAGAATTTCAGACTGAGGGTTTTGCATCGTCATTATTCTGAAAAGTATCAGGCTTTCAAGGCGTTGAGTTTTGGGCAGACCTCTCGCGCCAACAATGAGGACGGCGTCTATGCAGGCATCGCCGCCGAGCCGTGCAAATGGTTGAGCGTGGACGGTTGGACGGATATTTTCAAGTTGCCGTGGGCGGGCGCGTACAACAAATTGCCAGCATCGGGCAACGAGGCAATGTTGCAATGCAAATTTCGTATCAACCGCCGTTACAATCTTACCATCAGGCTCAAACATAAGGAACGACACAATTCGGATGTTGACGACGACATCACAAAAACGGGATATTTGAAAGTGAGCGGGGTTTATAAGCCGTCCGATTTTTTGACGCTTACCACGACGGCGCAATGGAGCCGATGCATTACGGGCGAAGACGGCAAGGAACACGGATATATGATTTATGAAGATATTAGGTGGAGCGCAAAGTCTGTACCGCTTACAATTTCGGCGCGATATGCCTTGTTTTCAGCACCTTACAGCGCGAGAATTTACGCCTACGAAAACGACGTGAGCGGTGCATTTTCATCGCCGGGATATTTTTATGAAGGGCAACGCGTTTATATTGTGGCGGGCTGCAAAATCGGCAAGCAAGCGACATTACAATTAAAAATTTCTCAATGGCAATATTTTGACAGACAATCAATTAGCAGCGGTGATTCAAAAATTGACGGCAATCACAAAACAGAATTGTGTATGTTTTTCAAATATAATTTCTAACTTTGTTGTTTATTAAAATCAATCAACAAAAACGAAATGAAAATGAAAAAAATCATATTTGCGGCGTTGGTATTATTTGCCGCGCTATCGTTTGCGGGCTGCAAGGCGCAGGAAACTTGCACGCACCTTATATATGGTCGCAAGTCGTTGCAACCCAAATATGTGCGCATCATCGACAGCCTTGTCAACGACGCAATCTCGCGCCGTGCAATGCCGGGATGCCGCATAATTGCTGTAAAAAACCAATACGTAATCTTCAATAAATCATACGGTTATCTCAATTATGACAGCATCCAACCCGTCAACGATTCCACGATGTACGACGTGGCGTCGGTAACGAAAATGGCGGCATCGGCGTTATTGTTGATGAAACTTTACGAAGACCGCAAGATAGACCTCGATGCCAAACTCTGCGAATATTTCCCCGGTTTTGAGGACAACGGCGCAACTCTACGCGACGCTCTCGCGCATCAGGCGGGTCTGAAAATTGGCATCGACATCAAAAAACTCGAACCCGAACTCTACAAATCTTGCGTCAGCGACAGAAATTACAACGCAAGCATTGCACGGCGCAAGATTTGTCAAGATGTAAAAAATCAACCGATGAAAAAGCCCGGCGAATATTTGTATTCTGACCTCGGATTTTTTTTCTACCCCGAATTAGCGAGCAGGTTTTATGGTCTTGGCTTTACAAATTTTTTGAACGAATGGTTTTATTATCCGTTGGGAATCAAGATGATGTACAATCCATTGGACAAATATCCGCCCGACAATATCGCGCCGACGGAAGTGGATACCGTATGGCGCCGACGCACCGTGAGAGGCACTGTGCACGACGAAATCGCGGCTATGATGGGCGGCGTATCGGGACACGCGGGACTTTTTGCAACCGCCAACGACCTCGCAATCCTGATGCAAATGTTTCTCAGCAGCGGCGAATATGGCGGCATACATTTCCTGAAACCCGAAACCATAAGGCTTTTCACTTCGCAACAATTTGAAAATAACAGGCGCGGTTTGGTGTTTGACAAGCCGGTAATCGACACCACGCTCAACGGCACACCGAGCAAGCGGGCGAGCCGCGCAAGTTTTGGACACACGGGCTTCACGGGACCTTTCGTTTGGGCTGACCCGCAAAACAAACTCATCCTCGTTTTCCTGACCAACAGCGTCTATCCCAACCGCTCGATGCTGATTGCAAAACTCGACCTCCGCACCAAAATCCACGACGTTTTTTACGCCGAAGATTTGACGGGAAAAAATTAGAACAATTGAAAAATAATTCATAACTTTACGGCGCAAAAAATCATTGAGCAATGTTGGAAGAAGAACTCAAAAATAGGATTTGGCAGCGTTATTTCAAGAAATACGACTGCGCGGGCATCATCAAGCGGATAGATTTTACGGTGAAATCTGTTCGCAGCGACGACGCGCACCCCGACGAGTACCTCTTGTGGGCGGAGGCCAAGCAGCAGCCGACCGACGTTTACCGAATGTTGGCTCAACTCATTGTAACCATCAAGCAGGACGCCTACAACATTCTCCCGCCCAAATTCATCGGCTGTTTCGACAACGAGAAAATCGCCTTCGTGGAATACAACGAGGTATTGCCGATATACGCCCTCAATGATTTCAATTGGACGCAGACGCCATCGCAGGTAGATGACAAGAGTGTGGCGTCACTGCAAAAAGTAATCAGGAAAGAAAAAATTTTCACATATTTTTACGGCAAGGACGACGACGTAATCCACAATTTTGTCGAACAAAATTTTGTGGAGGGCGGTTCGCTGCTGTCAACTTTGATAGACAAAAACAATTTTATCTTCGTCTATCAAAAATGGCGAGAAATGGTGATGCCGTCGATAAATGCCGATTGGGACAAACTGAAAGCCAATTATGGTGTTTATGACCGAGATTTTTTCTTGGCGGAACTCAATATCGACGACAACAACACCACCGACCTCAACGACGACGAGGTGGCATATCCCGATTTTTACATCACTTTCAACGCCAATTCGCCGACACCTTATATGATGAAGCGAACCGACGCATTGGGGTTGGATGTTTTGATACCGTTCAAATTTAAGCGCGGCGGCATCGAAAAATACGCCGAATTTTGGAAACGTTACAAGCGTCCTCCACAAAATATTTATTGGGAATACATAGTTTCGCGGTTGGATTTGCTTGTGCCGCAGGATGTTAGGGAACGGAAAGGCGCGTTTTTTACCCCGCAGATTTGGGTGGAAAAATCGCAAAGATATATCGCCGACGTGCTTGGCGACGATTGGCAGGAGAATTATTATGTATGGGATTGCTGTGCCGGCACGGGCAACCTTTTGAACGGCCTCAGCGACAAGTACAAGATTTTTGCATCCACGCTCGACCAACAGGACGTGGACGTGATGAAAGACCGCATCAAAAACGGCGCGAACCTTTTGGAAAGCCACGTTTTTCAGTTTGATTTTTTGAACGACGACTTTTCTAAATGTCCCGAAAGTCTGCGCAAAATCATCAACGACCCCGAAAAGCGCAAAAAACTTGTCATCTACATCAACCCGCCATACAAAGAGGCGGCAAGCCGAAGCACCGTTGCAAAGACCGGTCAAAACGCCACCGACGTTGCGGTTTTGCACAAGACTTACAGCAAATATTTCAATCAGATGGGCATTGCCGGACGCGAATTGTTCGCACAATTTTTCATAAGGATTTACAATGAAATCCCTGATTGTATCCTTGCGCAATTTTCCAAGTTGAAAGTTTTGCAAGCACCTAATTTTGAGCAGTTTAGAAATTCGTTCCAAGCCAAATTGGAAAGATTGTTTCTTGTGCCTGCCAATTCGTTTGACAATGTTTCGGGCAAATTTCCGATAGGATTTTTTGTTTGGAATTGCGACAAAAAAGAAAAATTTAAATCGATTAATGCTGATGTTTATGACAGCAAAGGCAATTTTGTCAGGACTAAGCATATTAAAATACAAAAGGATTTCAAGTCCATCAACGATTGGATAATCACCACGCGCAACCGTAATGATGAAGAAAATATTGGTTTTATGTATGCCAATGGTGCTGATTTTCAGCATCAAAATTATAATGTAATCATCAACGACAAATCCGAATTGCCCCACCCTCGCGGCACTTGGGTTACAGACAAAAATATCATTGAGATTGGCATATACTTGGCTGTGCGTCAGTGCATTATGGCAGATTGGCTTAATGACAGAGAATTGTATATGTATCCGAATGATGGTTGGCAAAAGGATTTATTATTTCAGACCAACTGCCTGATTTATACAATTTTCCATCATCAAAATCGCATTTCGTCCTATAACGGCACCAATCATTGGATTCCGTTCACTGAAAGCGAGGTGGATGCGCGTGAAATGTTCGACAGTCATTTTATGTCGGATTTTTTGAGGGGCAAAATCAAACCTTCCACAAACAACGGGACATTGTTTGAGTCTGGTAATAACGAAAAACACGAATTGGTGTTTTCTCCCGAATCCACAGCCGTCCTCAATGCTGGGCGCGAACTTTGGCGGTATTATCACACGATGGAGGCGGCAAGGGCTAATGCAAGCCTTTATGACATCAAGGATTTTTTCCAAGGGCGCGACAAGAGCGGCAAAATGAACGCCTCATCCGACGACAAACATTACACCATTCTTATGGACAACCTGAAATCAGCCCTTTGGGAATTGGGCGAATGTATCAAGCCAAAGGTTTATGAATACGGATTTTTGGAGTAGAGGATTTTTGGACAGGTCGTCGCTCGTTCAACGTTTCCTTAGAATTGGAAATAAATGAACGGCTGCACTTCTTCGCCCTGCAACTGCACCACCAACTGCATCACTACCACCAAAATCAAAATCTTGATTACGATGTTGCTCTTGACGAACATATCCTCGATGCGCGAAGCCCAATTTTCCGGGACGGCGTGGCAGAGGTAGCCAAACGCCACCAAAATCACCCACAGCATCCTTGCATCCCAAAAATGCACGGCAAAGGTGATGTCAAAATTGGTGAAAATCTGTTGCAACATTATCAGCGGCACTTGGAAAGCGTCGAGATTTTCTGTGCCTCCTTCGGTCTCTACGGTGATGTCGTTTGCGCGGAAAAACATCCACAGTACAATTACAACAACAAACGTACACAGCCACGTCAAAAACCTTGTAAAACGGTTGTCGGGCATCAGTTGTTTGCGGATTTTGTCGATGCCGAGAGCAACGCCGTGTGCGCCGCCCCAAAGCACAAATTTCCACGCCGCACCGTGCCAAAGTCCGCCGATGAGCATAGTCAGGAGCAGATTTACATCCGTGCGTATCATCTTGACTGTCTGCGGGAAAGCAATAGTTACCACCCAAGCGATGATGCACACACTTATTATAATAGGTGCAATCAAAAATCCCTTCATAAACAACACCACGGCAATCACTGTCGCACCAACAAGTGTAGCAGCAATAATTATATGATTGTCAGTCTTATAGGCTATCAATCCCAATACACCGACGCAAGCCAATGCAATCACCCAAACGTTGACACCGCAAGTCAAGGCGGCGGCAAGCACCACGAGCACCGGCACAGAAATCACCGAAAATTTTGAAACTTCCCTATTGCCGCCAAGCGGAATGTAGAGATACTCCATAAGCCACGACGACAACGAGATATGCCAACGTTTCCAAAACTCGCTGATTGTCAAACTCTTGTATGGCGACTTGAAGTTGATGCCCAAATCATAACCCATAATGCGCCCGATGCCAATTGCCATATCGGAATAGCCCGCAAAATCGCAGAATATCTGCAAAGCATAACCCAACACCGCCATCAAATTTTCAAAACCGCTGTAAGTTTGCGGCGCGGCAAAAATGAGGTCGTTGTATTGCGCTATGTAGTTGGCTATCACGGCTTTCTTGAATAGTCCCGTAATTATCAACCACAATCCCGAATATGCTTTTTCGCGGCTGAGTGTGGGCGTATTGTCCAATTGCGGCAAAAACAAATTTGCCTTGACGATAGGGCCCGCCACCAATTGCGGGAAGAATGTAAGGTAAAAAGCAAAATCTATCAAACTCTTTGCCGGTGGTACGCGCCGCCAATATATGTCGATGATATAACTAACACTTTGGAATGTGTAAAAAGAAATTCCCACGGGCAGAAATATCTCCATAAATCCGAAATTGCTGCCGATGAGTTGGTCGATATTGAAAATGATAAAATTGGTATATTTGAAGTACGCCAATAGCAACATACTTGGCACCACGCCCGCTACGACCCACCATTTGCGTTTGCGAGTGTCTTCGGTGGCGGCAAGGCGGTTGCCAATGATATAATCGAGAATCGTAGTAGCCACCAAAATCACAACATAATTGCCGCTGCTCTTGTAATAGAAAAACAGGCTGAACAACGTTATGTAAATGGACACCAATTGCTTGCGCTTGTAAATGAGGTTATACACCGTCATAAACACCAAAAACAACAACAAAAACTGCCCACTATTGAACAACAGCGGCGCATCAGGGTCGTAAACAAATATCCGCGCAAGATTGTTAAAAAATTCCACTTTCAATTTTCGATTTTTTGATTTGTTGACTTGTTGATTTTCTCCTACCCCACTCTGCTGATTGTCAGCAATTTGTCGTAATCCAAAATCTCCACGTTCTTGCCGGAGACGCGGATGATGCCGTCGCTGGAAAAGGCGCGGAGGGTGTGGATTATCTGTTCGCGGCTACAACCGGCGTATTCGGCGAGTTCCTGTCTTGAAAGTCCAAGGCTGAACGACCGCGCTTCGTAGATTTTGTCAGACAAATACAACAAAACATCGGCAACACGACCATTGCTCTGTTTTCTCGCTACGGAGATAAAATTGAATATCGCCGAACGAAACATCTGCGTCGAAAGTCCCATTATCTCAAACATAAACTGCCTGTTGGACATTATGAACAGCTTGAACCTATTGAGATTGATCATACAGCCGTGGCACTCCTCCACAGCAACGATAGAGAAGAGGTTGATGTCTTCGTTAAGGATGTTGGCGAGGCCGAGGAGGGTCTGCGCCTTGTCGATGGCTACGATGAACTCCTTGCCGTTGCTTTCCGTGACAAATTTCACGATGCCTTCGGTGAGGAAGATTAGCTCGGTGCATTTGGAGCCTTGCTTGAAGATAATCTCACCTTTCTTGAATGTATATTGTCGGGTCTGCTCGAAGATGGAACGGAATTCGTCGTCTGAGAGTCCCTTGCACAACCCGTTCTTAAAGAAACAGGTCTCGCATTTTGGCGATGGTGTGTTAGGCATTTTCTGTCTAATATTGTTTTGCGTTAGTAATTACATTTTAATAAATCTCCTCGCCCTCCACCATAATATTTAGCACGCCATTGATGCCGGAGAGCTTGTTGACGAGTTTTTCGAGGTGTCCCTGGTTGCGCACGTACACTTCCAACAAGCACGAAAAACAGCTGCCGTCGGTCTCGATGTTCACGGTTTTGAGGTTGAGGTCAAATTCCTGCGAAACCACCGTGATAATCTTGTGGGCAATGCCTTTTTGGTCGATGCCCTCCATAGTGATTTTTGCCACCGACGACTGTTCCCTTGTGGTCTTCCACGACACAGGAATCAGGCTCAGGGGATGCTCCTTGATTTTGATGGCGGCATAGAGGCAGTCTTTTTTGTGGATGAATACGCAAGAATCGTCGTCTGCCTTGATGCCGATGGTCTCGTCGCCCGGCATAGGCTGGCAGCATCCGGCAAGTTCGTAATTGATGGAATCTGAATCGCCGCTGTCGGAGCTATTCTTGTCGCCGCCGCCAAACTGCAATTTCCAAAACCTCACAATCGTATTGCCCACCGACTTTTTTACAAAATTCTCCACATCGGTAAGCGGGATGTTTTGCTTGCTTATCTTTTGGTAGAGTTCCGATTTGTTGAGGCAGCCAAATTCTGACATCAAAGCCGTTGTTACCTCATTTTCGTTGCGTATCTTGTATTTGGCGAGGATGTTGTGCAGGATGTTTTGACCCTCGGCGATGTCCACTTTTATGTAATTGTGGAGCTGCTCCTTCAATACGTCGTATGCCTCCTTGGTAATCACCATATTGAGCCATTCGGGTTTTGGCTCTGTATATTTGGAGGTAACGGGCTCCACCCTGTCGCCGCTGTGCAGGAGCGTCGATATGGGCATCATCTTGTGATTGACCTTTGCGCCGATGCAGTTGCGCGCCTTTTCGGGGTCGTTGATGTAGGCATAATCAAGCACAGACGCGCCCGCCGGCAAGGTTGTAACCGCGCCATCCGGCGAATACACCGAAATCTCGTCGGAGAGCAACAACTTGAAATTCTCCATGAAATCGAAGTTGCTGTTGTTTGGGTCTTCGAGCTTGTCTTTGAGGAGTTTGAGCTTATCGTCAAATTCTGCCTTCTTGTCCTTGATTCCCTTGTATTTCCAATGCGCCGCAAAACCATATTCGGCTATCTCGTCCATGCGCTCGGAGCGTATCTGAATCTCCACCCAACGCTTGTTTGGCTCGTCATAGACTGTCATGTGGTAAGCCTCGTAGCCGTTTTCCTTGGGCACGGTAATCCAATCGCGGGTGCGTTCGGGATGCACGTAAAGTCCTTCGGAGATGATTTTTACGATGTTCATGCACTCCTCTTTCTCCTTGTTGGGGTCGTTTGGGGTGAAGATGATGCGTATTGCGAAACGGTCGTAAACTTGGTCGAAGGTTACGTGCTTTTTCTTCATCTTCTGATAGATGGAGTATATGCTTTTTGGGCGTCCCTTGATGTCAAACTTGATTCCGTTTTGCACCAATTTGGCGATGATGGGCAGGGTGAATTTGTTGATGTAATTTTTGGATTCGTTTTCCGTCAATTGCATCAACGAATTTATTTCGTCGTACTCCTTGCGGTTGAGATATTTGAAGGCAAGGGTCTCGAGTTCGGTCTTTATCTTATTGAGTCCGATTCGGTGAGCGAGGCGCACGTATATCTGCATGGTCTCGTATGCCACCTTGTATTGAGATTCGGGCGAGCGCACTTCGAGGGTGCGGAGGTTGGTGAGGCGGTCGGCAAATTTGATTAGGATGACGCGGAAGTCGCCGGTCAATCCGTAAATCATATTTTCATAGACCTTTGGGTCCATGTCCTTGAAATATTCGCTCGTGCCCTTGATGCGCACCAACGAATCCACGATGACAGCAATCTTTTCGCCGAAAAGGTTGGCGATGTCTTCCTTCTTGTAGTCGGTCTGGAAAGTGATTTCGTGCAGCAACGCCGCCGCCGCGCCTATTGCGTCGAGCCCGATGTCCTGCACCACAATGCTCATCACATCAAAGAGATGGTAGATGAAGCTGTCGCCGGTATGCCTCTTCTGACCGTGATAGACATCCCTTGCCAAAGCATACGCCTTGCGCACAAGGGACTTGTCGTCCTCCGTCTTGAAATAACGGTCGCCCACCAACAGCTGCTCAAACATCCTGTCGGTGTCCTCCTCCGTATAAGGCTTGCGGTGAAGTATCACCTCCGCCGGTGTCTTTTCCTGACTTGCTATGTTGACATCTGCCATGTTGAGTTTTTTTAATTATTCGCTTTTGGTTGTAATGGTCAGGCGCAGCCGCTGTCCGCAATGCGGGCAAGTGAGTGCAGCGCCGTCGCCTTCTGGTTCTTGGTCATCGGTATCCTTTCCCTTTTCGAGTTCTTTTTTCTTTGCCTCTTTCTTCTCATTCACTTTCTCCAAAAAACCCGCGCTGATGATACCCGTAGGCATCGCCACAAGTCCTATGCCGAGGAGTGCCATTATTGACGCGATAGCCTTGCCCGCGAAAGTGATAGGATACACATCGCCGTAGCCTATTGTTGTCATAGTAACGATAGCCCACCATAGGCAACTGAGCACGTTTGGGAAATTCTTTGAATTTTCATCGCGTTCGGCGTAAAACATCAGGAACGAGGAAATTATCATAATGATGATGATGAGTCCCATAATGACACCAATCTCGCTGCGTTTATCCTTGATTACCTGAACGATGTCTTTCATGGATTCGTTGTACCTGGTGATTTTGAACACCCTAAAAAATCTCATGAGCCTTAGCATCCTCAACATCCTGGAATCGAAATCCGACAAGTAGAATGGCAATATCGAGAGCAGGTCGATTATGCCGGCTGGCGAAATCACATAATGCCATATTTTGGATCTTCTGTCTTTGCCAGGATTCTCAGGGTCGAGGTGCGCCGTAAGTATCCTGATGGCATATTCTATGGAGAATACTATTACCGTAAAGTAATCAAACGAATCGAAATATGGTTTATATGCTTCATATATAGCCTTATCGGTTTCGAGTGCCATTTCACCTACCGACAGCACAATAAGAATCATTAGGAAATAGTTGAACACTTTTGAGATGTTCGGCCAATTTCCAAATTCGTCTTTTTCCCTTACAAGGTAATATAGGGCTTTTTCTATGTCTTGCATCGGCTTCATTTCATGTTGCGCTTTCTTAATTAAAATTTCAACCTTGCGTCCGGCGCCAAATCCATCGCCGCAAATTCGCCTTTCTGATATTTGTAATAGCCCGCGCCCGCTATCATCGCCGCATTGTCGGTGGTGAATTTCCTCTCAGGTATGAATACCTTCCAGCCCCTGCGCTTTGCGGTCTCGGTGAGGGTGTCGCGGAGTTCGGAATTTGCAGCCACGCCGCCGCCGATAGTTATCTGACGGATGCCGGTCTCCTTGACAGCCTTGGCGAGTTTTTCGATGAGTATGCTCACTATTGTATATTGCAACGACGCACACAAGTCGTCCAAATGCGCGTCGATAAAATCCGGCTCTTCCTTCATCCTGTCCCTCAATGTATAGAGGAAGGATGTCTTCAATCCCGAAAAACTGAAATCTAATCCCGCGATGTTTGGTTTGGCAAAATGGAAGGCGTCGTGGTTGCCCTGGTGCGCGTGTTTATCAATGACGGGACCGCCCGGATAGCCGAGACCCATCACCTTTGCGCACTTGTCGAATGCCTC
>DGIK01000097.1:0-355 GCA_002393195.1 Bacteroidales bacterium UBA3824
GGCATGGGTGGCATGTACTAAGCCGATAGTAACACCAAATAGAAAAGCCTCGGCTGGCATTTGTCAACCGAGGCTTTATTATTATAGCAATGCAATATTATTGCATCACACTCGTTATTAGGAAAAATAATCGAATATGGACATTCAACAAATCAATACCTACAAGAGCACTTTTGACGAAATAGAGCGACACATTGCTGGAGATAACGGCGAAGATATTGAAGTATGGTATGCCAGAGAACTGCAACACGTTCTTGGATATGCAAGATGGGAGAATTTTGCTGTGGCTATAGGACGAGCCATGCAATCGTGCAAAACACAGGGTATCAACATTGATGACCATTTTCGTGAGGTC
>DGIK01000097.1:400-2718 GCA_002393195.1 Bacteroidales bacterium UBA3824
TTCGTGAGGTCACGAAAATGGTCTCGTTAGGTAGTGGTTCTGAGCGAGCCGTCCATGACTTTATGCTTACTCGCTATGCATGTTATCTCATTGCCCAAAACGGAGACCCCAAGAAAGAAGAAATTGCATTTGCTCAAAGTTACTTTGCCGTACAAACACGCCGCGCAGAACTGATAGAGGAACGATTGCACATGCTTGAGAGAATGGAGACCCGAGACAGGCTGCGTGCATCAGAGAAGCAGTTGAGTAAGAACATCTACGAACGTGGGGTTGACGACAAAGGGTTTGCGCGCATACGTTCAAAAGGCGATAGCGCATTGTTCGGTGGACTTACGACTGAGCAAATGAAACAACGGCTCGGCATAAAAAGCGGAGCCCTTGCCGATAGACTTCCCACTTTAACCATTGCAGCAAAGAACCTTGCCACCGAAATGACCAACTATAACGTCGAACAGAAAGATATGTATGGTGAGCAATCCATCACGACCGAGCATATTCAAAACAATATGAGTGTCCGCGAGATGCTTAGTCGTCGCGGAATCAAGCCCGAGAACCTTCCTCCTGCCGAGGACATCAAGAAGGTGGAGCGTCGCATGGCAAAAGAAGAAAAGCATATTGCAGAAAGCGCAAAAAAACTTCCAACCAAGAACAACACAGAAAATTAAATTTTGCGGGATGAAAGAATTATCGTATTTTTGCAACTGAATTTGAAATAAAAAAATGACGTAAGGCAAAAACATATAAGGAAGAATATAATTAACCAAGCGTTTGCTATTTGTTCCGACCAGCTTGAAACGTAGGAAATTTCAAAATGGATTTTTTGAGGTAGACAAATGTGCAAATGCTCGCAGAGAAAGCGAGCATTTTGTCCATCCTCAAAAGGTAATTCCTACGACCGCAAGCTGGAGACGAGATTGCTCGCCTCTTTTTTTTGCGGTCAACGGATATTGAGGAATCGGTAGCATTGCGATAAAAACATTTAGCAAAAATGCAATTACAACAGTTACCAAACATTGGTCTATTAAAGACTTTATTTGTAAACCTGAAGTGCTGCTCCTTGAAAGATGCACTTAAAATGCCCATTTTAATAGCGCGTAACGTAAATGTAAAGTATTGCCGCCGAAAAGTGTTTCAATTTACTGATGGCGTCAGGCCCGCTATGGTCACCGTTGGTTTCAACCGGCATTGTAACAACGGGTATCGCTCGACATTAAGTATTCAAGGGAAAGTGATAATTCACGGTAGAGGCATCCATGCTTTTGGTGCTGGCTGTTTTATTCATGTAGGCAAAAAAGGCATTTGGGAGATTGGAAACAATTTTGGTTGCACAGGCGACACAAGAATCACTGTTAGCAAACGCCTGATTATCGGAAATGACAATTTATGGTCGTACAACAATGTGGTCATGGATACAGACGGTCATAAGATATTAGACTCAACAACCAAAGAAAGAATAAACAATGCTCGAGAAGTTGTATTTGGTGATAATGTCTGGATGGGCTGTGGCTGCACCATATTGAAAGGAGCAACCATCCCATCGGGTTCTGTTATTGCATCAAGAAGTATTATCACAAAGAAGATAGACGGCGAACATAACATCATTGGGACTCAAGGAAAAGTAATCAAAGAGAATATACTTTGGGAAAGATAATCCAATTTGTAATCACCTGGATCAAAAACTATCGGCTAGCTCTGGATACGATGTCCGCAGGTTAGTATGCCCAACGACCGAAGTGGAGAGCTCCCGGCTTTTTATTATGAGCAACCACTATGGGCGGGCCTGAAGGCCCGCCCATAGTCGCCTACTACAACCGGCAGTTTTTTCTGGCGCAGCTGGCGGCGCTCGTTGGATGTGCTGTTGTCCTAGCGGCGGTACAATTGGTTGAGGTTAAGCGGCGAGCCGATGCCGTTCCGCCTCGCCACCTCCGCCAACGTCATCCGCGTGTAGAACATCTGGTCGTCAGCCATCCGTATCAGGTACGTCAGGCGGAAATCCTCTCCTCTCATCACCGTGAGTTGGAAGTCGGTCAAGTCTTCGATGTCGAGCCTCGCCATGAAGGAAATTCCAAACTTGTAACTTTTCATATTTCTCATGGTTGCGTTGCCAAACATCGTCAAAAAACTCTTCCACCGTCATCAACTCGCTTTTTTTGTGTGGGCTTCCTAGTGAAAAATAGGGAATAAGTGGTTTTTCTGGCATTACGCAAGCGAAAGGTGCGTGCCGTGGATGTGCCGTCTGTGTATGTCAATGATTCCATATCTCGATTGATTTCACGGTGCAAAAAATACGAATAATAATTCACATACAGAAATCTTTT
>DGIK01000151.1 GCA_002393195.1 Bacteroidales bacterium UBA3824
CGTGCACGTGGCACGCCAACTGGTATATGTTTGTTTACCACCTTTCACGCTCGCTCCTTACCGACCCCGTGGTGCGCAACTGCCGTGGCGTGGCGTTGGAGATTGACGGCAAAAACGTAAAACCAATCTCGGTGGCATACACAAAATTTTTCAATTACGGGCAGACCGAGGGCGCGGACATCGAGGCGGCGATTAATTGGAAAAACGCAAAATTCCAAATGAAAATTGACGGCATTCTCATCAAGACCGCCTGTCTCGACGAACCCGGCGTGGGGCGTCGTCTGTATTTTTTCACAAACGGCTCATTCGACCTCAACGTCCCGATAGACGACCCGCAACTGATTGACGAACCCGAAACCCAAGGCGCGGAATTATACGGCGACCTCTTGGAATACGCACTCAAAAAAATCGACACCTCTGCCACAATCCACTTCAACCGCGACAACGGATGTTTCTATCTCACAGGCGGTTGGACAGAGAATGTGGCGTTGGGTTCTACAATGATTTTTGAACTCATTTCGCCGCGCAACAAGATTATATGCGAATACCGCGAGACCAAACTTTTGCTCCATGGCTACCGAGACCCAAACCTCATAGAAAAAGACCCAAGGACGGTGGATTTTGGAGTGAAATTCGAGTATCCAGAACTCCTCGACGCGTCCTCATACGACGACCTGATGAAAATCATCAATACCTTCAACGGTCAATACGAGGAAGGCTGTGTTGTTGTTGATTACACCACGCCCGGCATACCGCGCACAAAAATCAAATGCGAGTCGTATCTCCAACTGAAACTTTCCACCGACAACGCCTGCAATGCAAAGGTGCTGTTTCGCGCCATCATTGCCGAGGAGGACGACGACATTGTGGCAATAGTGCCGTCGGCAGCCGAAAAAATTGCGGAAATCAAAGGTCAGATTAAGACATTCACAACGTGGTTTTATGCCGAGGCAAAGCGTATGAAAGAAATGTTTGGCGATTTT
This sequence comes from Bacteroidales bacterium UBA3824, assembly GCA_002393195.1. Taxonomy (GTDB): domain Bacteria; phylum Bacteroidota; class Bacteroidia; order Bacteroidales; family UBA3824; genus UBA3824. Next base: position 984 of record DGIK01000151.1, read on the forward strand.
CCATCCATCAACGCCGCAAAAAAACAATACGCCCTATGGTGCGACGCCAACCATATCGACCGCAAGATATTCCAATTCTATATGATGATGCCATACGACGACCTCGAACAGCACTTGCAGAACAAATTGCGCCACCTCTCCGCCGTGAAAACCGGTTACAGGACGCTGTGCTACGTCAATGAACTTGTCAGCGGCTCGCAAGTCCTGACCACCACCACATCCTCCTCTACACAAAACTCCACGTGCAGCCCCGCAAATTCAAATGCGTAACTGCCTGTGTCATTGTGCTTGTACGCAGGTCTTGGGTCTTGCATCAAAACTTCCTCCAAGGCTACAATCCTGCGGTCGGAATGGGGCAGGGGAGAGTCGCACTCCCAACGCACCGAAGAAAGAGTTTTGGGTTGAGTAAATATCTCAGTAACAGCGTCTTGGATGCTGTCAGCGTAAGGAATATAAGGCTTGATGTCATAAATTGGCGTGCCGTCCATCATATCCGCCCCCGACACACGGATTACGGGGCCACGGGTGCGGTCGTCGAGGATTTCGAGTATTTTCACGGCTGACAACCCCAACGGATTGGGTCTCAGAGGGCTGCGCGTCGCAAAAACGCCCATCTTCCTATTGCCGCCCAACCTCGGCGGACGCACAAGCGGCGACCATTGCCGCCCCGCAAACTCCGAAAACTCCCAAATCAGCCACAGATGACTGCATTTTTCGATGCCACGGATGCAGTCAGGATTGCGAAACTCCGGCTCAAAAACTATCTCAGCGACAGTATTTTGCGCCAACAGCGGCTGCCTCGGTATGCCGAACTTCTGCGGAAACTCGGTGCGTATGCGGGCGATGGGGGTGATGGTGATTGTATTCATAATGACGCAAAAATAATTAAAAATCAGCCCATCCGCAAAAAATATTTGCAAATTCCAAATTTCGATGTTAGTTTTGCAGTTGCTTAACTACATTACTAAACTAATAAATATTATGAGAAGACTAATTACTACAATTACACTGTTAATGTGCTTGGTGGGCGCAAGTTACGCACAGCCGCCGAGATTCCAGTTCAAGAAGAACGACCCAAAAATCTTCACCCTCAATGTCGATAACGTAACTATGGAAATCGACGCCAACAACGGTGCAAGAATCACGTCGTTGAAATACGACACAACCGAGGTGCTCTCCCAAATCAACTTTCCAAATATGTATGGCAGCACATTTTGGACAAGTCCGCAGAAAGAATGGAACTGGCCGCCCGTGCAGGAACACGACATGGCGCCATACGAAGTGTCAGAGGATAAGGGTGTTATAACAATGACAAGCCCGCTCTCCGAAAAAATTCCGCTGCGCATCCAAAAGCGTTTTGAGGTTGACAAGAAGGACAAGAGCATCGTCGTTACCTACACCCTCATCAACGAATCTGACCAAGAGCGCAAGGTTGCCCCGTGGGAGATAACCCGCGTTTTGGCGCACGGCACGGTGTATTTTGACGCCGATGTTGACGCGATAACGCCCAAAGGTCTGATGAATTTCGTCAAGAAGGACGGTCTCGCCACCTACGACATCGACCACGTGGAGCGTCAAAACCGCAAAATCAACGCCGACGGCAAGGGCTGGCTCGCATTCAAGAGCAACGGCCTCGTCCTCAAAAAGGTGTTCCCCGACCTCAAACCCTCCGAGCCCGCACCCGACGAGGCTGAAATCCAAGTCTATGTAAATCAAGGTGATACCTACGTAGAACTCGAAAGCCAAGGCGCATACACAACCCTCAAACCCGGCAAGAAGTTGGATTGGACAGTGAGGTGGTATCTGACGAAGGAATAATTAACGATTTTACTTGATATCAAAGGTGCGAATTTTTATGAAAAAATTCGCACCTTTTTTTGTAACAAACACAAGGTATCCCCAAAAAAAATTTTTTTCAACTTTTGCACGGAAAATATTTGGCGATTAACGGCAAATGTCTTAACTTTGCAGCATACAACGACTATGGAAACATCATAGTCAGAAGTTAACATATTGTAAATTAAGCGTTTGCTATTTATTACAAATAAATGTTCCGAAAACTTGGCCGTTAGAAGAACACAACCGAAATGTAAAGCAAACGCCCGCGATATACGTGGGCGTTTCTTGTTTCGGTTGTGTGGGTCAGGCCAAGTACCTCGGAACGTTGACAAGATTCGTCCGCGTTCCTTTTTTATAGGTACTTGACCTGACCTCCGTTTTTTTGCAATAATCTGCAACCGCGCATAATCGTTCTGTTATGTGCGAGGACATCGACATACTCGAAGACAATATCGAGGAATGTTGGCCCGGTGTGCTTGATATTTTGCTTATCGACCACACCCGCCATCAGTATCCCAATGCGTTTCCATCGTCCAACATTGTGTGGGCGACAGATTCTTATGCACGTTTGGGTGATGAGTATGCCGCCGAAAAACCTATATTGAAGCATCTCATTACCAAAGAAAACGGCAAAATCATTCAGCCCCGCGCATCCAAAACCAAAGAAGAACAGACCATCAGAACAAAAGACAAGGCGGAGGTCTTTACGCCGTCGTGGATTTGCAACGCTCAAAACAATTTGATAGACAACGCTTGGTTTGGCGATGGTTTTATCAATCAGTTCAACACAGAAAACCCCGACAACACTTGGACTTCCAACCCTGCACCGATAAAATTTCCCGACGGCAAAACTTGGAAAGACTACGTGCGCGACACGCGGTTAGAAATCACCTGCGGCGAAGCACCTTATTTGTGCAGTAGATACGACACTGTTTCAGGTACAATAATTCCCATAAAAGAACGCATCGGGCTTCTCGACCGCAAACTGCGCGTCGTAAGCGAAAACACCGACAAATCAGGAGATTGGCTCGAATGGGCTAAAACCGCACTCGAAAACACATACGGTTACGAATTTCAAGGCGACAGCCTCCTGATTGCGCGGGAGACGGCGTTCCTCACTTTTATAGAATATTACCGCGAAAAATTTAGGTGCGACGTGCCGCCTCAAAGCATCAACGGCATCGCATACATTGTATCGTGGAATATTTGGCAGATGGACGGACTATCCGACACCGTGCCTTACGCCTCAATCACCAAACAAGAAGACAACCTTTTTGGCTCCACAACCAAAAAAGAGCCGGTCTATGCCCTCATTCGCGATTGGAAAAAACCGCGTGAAAAACAGAAAACTCAATTCCGCGAACTCAAAAAACAGAAATAGATATGCAGTACACGTCAACTTTCAAACACAGGCTTATATATATTTTCCGAATCAACGACAAGGCTCACGCCAACTGCCTGAAAATCGGAGAGACCACCGCGCCCGACGGCTGCCTCGCTTTTGCGCCTAACTGCAAGGAACTCAACGACGCCGCAAAAAAGCGCATCAAGGACATTACGCGGACTGCAGGCATCAAATACGAACTGTTGCACACAGAAACCACTGCATACTCCAAGGGCGGCAATATATTGAGTTTCAATGACAAAGCCGTCCACGACTTGTTGTTGAGGTCGGGAATAAAAAAGAAAAATTTTGACATCGACGGCAAAGCCACCGAATGGTTCGTTTGCGACCTCGAAACCGCCAAAAACGCCATCAAGGCTGTCAAAAACGGTCAGTCGAGCCTTAATCCGGATCAGATAAGCGAACACAAATCGCCGATACATTTCCGCCCAGAACAACTCAAAGCCATCGAGAAAACCAAACGTGTTTTCAAGAAAGGAAACAAAATGCTTTGGAATGCCAAAATGCGTATGGGAAAGACAGTTACATCGCTCCAAGTGGTCAAGGAGATGAACTTCCACCGCACAATCATCGTTACGCACCGTCCCGTGGTCATCGACGGATGGAGTGACGACTTCGGCAAGATTTTCTATGAAAAAAACTCCCAATGGCTGTTTGGTTCGCGTGAAATTGGCGAAAAGAGCATCGCCGACCTTGAACGCTCAGGCAAAAACTACATTTATTTTGCATCAATGCAAGACCTCAGAGGGTCGAAAATGGCGGGCGGCAAATTCGACAAAAATAAAGACGTTTTCAGAACAAAATGGGATTTGCTCATCATCGACGAGGCGCACGAAGGCACTCAGACCGAACAGGGGCAGACTGTGCAGGATATGCTCACTTCCGACAATACTAAGGTAATTTGTCTTTCAGGTACGCCATTCAACCTATTGGAAACCAACGACTACAACGAGGAAAATACATTCACTTGGGATTACGTAATGGAGCAACAAGCCAAGCAAGAATGGGCAACGCAGCATCCCGGCGACCCAAATCCATACGCCGAACTCCCAAAACTCCACATCCTGACATTCGATTTGGGCAAATTGGCTTCCGAATATCAGGACGAAGACAAGGCGTTCAATTTCACAGAATTTTTCAAGACCGACGACCAAGGAAATTTTGTGTATGAAAACGACATCAAAAATTTTCTTGACATAATTTCATCCAACAATGGAGATACACTCTATCCGTTCAGTAGCGATGAATACAGAGATTTTTTCAGACATACATTTTGGATTTTGCCGGGTGTGGCGGCGGGCAACGCATTGGCGAAAATGTTGCGCGAACACAAACTTTTTGGCAATTACACAACCGTGAACGTATGCGGACACGAAGACGAGGAAACCACCGGCGACCCACTCGCGGAGGTTCACAGCGCCATCGGCAATCACCCCGAAGACACCAACACTATAACCCTCTCGTGCGGCAAACTCACCACAGGAGTTACCGTAAGGGAATGGACGGCAGTGCTTTACCTCGCCGGAAGCCAAAACACTTCGCCCGCGTCGTATATGCAGACAATATTCCGCGTGCAAAGCCCCGGCACGATTTCGGGAAGGATGAAAACCGACTGTTACGTATTTGATTTTGCGCCCGACCGCATTCTCAAAATGATTGCGCAGACGGCCAAAATTTCCGCGAAAGCCGGGGAAGCCGACCGTGAAGACAAAATCATCCTCGGCAACTTCCTTAATTTCTGTCCCATAATCTCTTACGACGGCACAGAAATGAAGCCTTACAATGTTGACCAAATGATGCAACAACTCAAACGGGTTTATGTGGACAAGGTGGTCAATACAGGTTTTGACGACGGACATCTGTACAGCAAAAAACTATACAACCTTTCCGACGTGGAACTCGAAAAATTTGCCGACCTGCGCGAAATCATCGGTCAGACCAAGGCCAACAAACAGACCAAGGACATCACCATCAACAATCAAAAATTCAACCGCGAGGACATCGAGAAAGAACGGAAGAAACACAAGCGAGAAACTGGCAAGGACATCACGCCCGAACAAGCGCGACAATTGCTCGAATTGCAACAAAAACGCCGTCAGCGCGACATTGCAGTATCGATATTGCGCGGAATATCAATCCGTATGCCGCTATTGCTATTTGGCGCAAAGTTGGAAAACGAAGAAGAAAACATCTCCCTCGACAAGTTTGTGGAACTTGTGGACGACGATTCGTGGGCGGAGTTTATGCCGTTTGGAGTTACCAAAGACAAATTCTCCATCTACAAGAAATACTACGACGAAGACATATTTTCCGCCGCCGGCAAACAAATCCGTCAACTCGCCCTCGCCGCCGACCGTATGCCCGTTTTGCAGCGCATAAAGCACATAACGGCTATTTTCGACTCATTCCGCAACCCCGACAAGGAAACAGTGCTTACGCCGTGGCGAGTTGTAAATATGCACCTCTCCGACACTTTGGGCGGATGTTGTTTTTACGATGACTTTGGCACATCCAATGCCGACGCCGTTTTGTCTGCCGAGCCAAAATTCATCGACAGAGGATTGGTAAGTCAGCGAGTATTTGAAAACGACAATGTAAAGATTCTCGAAATCAACTCAAAATCAGGACTTTACCCATTGTATATGGCATACAGCATATTTTGCCATCGTTTGCGCACAGCCAAAAGTATGAAGCGCAACCTCTTCAACAAAATAACCCTCGACGAAGAACAACAGATATGGCGCGACGTGCTTGCCGAAAACATTTTTGTAATCTGCAAGACCGAAATGGCGCGTTCAATCACGCAGCGCACATTGGCAGGTTTCACCGATGCAAAAGTCAACACCCACGTCTATGACAATCTTCTCGAACAAATCACCAAAAACCAATCACAATTCATCAAAACGCTGTCCTCTGGCAGCATTTTCCCACAGATAAAAGACAATATGAAATTCACAGCAATAGTTGGCAACCCGCCATATCAACAAAACGATGGTAGCGGTGCATCAAATGACGCAGCAATGCCTGTTTATAATAGGTTTGTAGATATTGCTAGACAATCCAATCCTCAGTATCTTTCATTGATTATGCCTTCAAAATGGATGATTGGTGGTCGCGGATTGCAAAAATTCAGGGAAGATTTTATGTCCGATACACACATTGAAGTAATGTTTGATTACGAAGATTCGTCGGAATGTTTTACCAATCAGCACATTGACGGCGGTATTTGTTATTTCCGTTGGAATAGGGATTACAAGGGTATGGTTGACTATGTTTACAAGGATGTAACAGGCAAGACGGAACGCAAAAAACGTTATTTGAAAGACGGAAATACAAATATAGTTATCCGCGACACACGTCGTATCTTGTTGATAAACAAAGTTGCAAAAGAAGAATCGTTCAGTACAATAGTATCTTCCACTCAGCCTTTCGGCATCAGAAAGGATTTGTTTAACAATCCTGAAAAATATTCTTCCATAACAATTTCGGACAAACCATTTGACAATTCCGTCTTGATATGGGGAGTCAAAGGAATAAAAGGTGGAGCAAGAAGGACAAGTTGCTACATTGACAGAGATGTAGTTTCCAAAAATGCAGAATGGATTTCTAAAAACAAACTATTGTTTACAACATCATATTCAACGAATGCTACAGTGCCTCCTGTTCCGATTTTGGCAGGTCCAAATGTAATTGGTACTGAAACTTTTTTGGTAATTGGTCCTTTTAAAACCAAGACAGAAATGACCAATTGCAATAAATATATACAAACAAAATTTTTCCGTCTCTACTTGTTTTTTGGCAAGGGTACAATGCAAGTTTCCAAAGAAGTTTTTCAATTTGTCCCCCTCCAAGACTTCACGTCCAAGAGCGACATTGATTGGAGCAAGACAGTTGCGGAAATTGACGGTCAATTGTACAAAAAATACAAACTGACCAATGATGAAATCGCCTTTGTAGAAGGAATGATAAAGCCGATGGAGTAGGGGAAAATTATTTTTTATCGCCCCTTGCATTTTTCTAAAATTATTGTCATATTTGCACTGCAAAAATATCAGACAATGAGCAACAGCGAATGTTTACAGAATTTTACGAAAAATCTGTTTTGGGACGTTGATACGAAGGAATTGTCAATGGACAAATATCCTGCGTATATCATTCAGCGTACCTTGGAATATGGTCAGATGAATGATTGGCGTATCATTTGGCGTTATTACGGCCTTGACAAAATCGTTGAGGAATGTAAACGGATGCGCACACTCGACCCCGTCTGCCTGTCGTTTATATGCACAATTTCTCACACCAAAAAGGAGGATTACAGATGTTATCATTTCAGACAGTCTTGCCCGACACATTGGAACTCTTGAAAGGGTTGATGGCGTTGCCGATGTTAAAAGAAACACGGCTTGTAGGCGGAACGGCTCTTGCCCTTCAATACGGACATCGCCGCTCTGTTGACCTTGATTTATTTGGTTTTGCGACAGAGGATTTCGACGAAATAACGCAAATCTTTAAGTCTAATTTCCAATCTGTAAAACAAATTTCGTGTACAAAACGAATTAAAATTTACTCAATTAATGATATCAAAGTTGACATTGTAAACTACGACTATCCGTGGATTAGCGACTGCATTGAAGAAAACGGAATCCGATTGGCCTCCGTGCAAGATATTGCAGCAATGAAAGTGAACGCGATTATAGGACGAGGCACTAAAAAAGATTTTGTTGATATATATTTCTTGTTGCAACACTTTACATTTGAGCAACTTATACAATTATATCTAAAAAAATACACCGACGGTTCCGAATACCGCGCATTACTTAGCATGTCGTATTTTGAGGATGCAGAACCTCAACCAATGCCTTATATGTTTGCCCCCATTGAATGGTCTGATATGAAAACGGCAATACTGAACGAAGTGGAAAAATATAATAGAAGATGCGTCTAATGTTGTTCTGTATGTAGGACAAAAACTATTGTTTCCTGTTCTGTATGTAGGACGGGACAAAGGTAAATTTGCTTGTTGTGGTTACGCTACATTTTTGTAATCAACGATAGAAATCTCTTGTTTCAAGGTCTTTGCAGCATTAACAATTTTTTCTATATTGCTGAATACATCGGCATCATACACAATTTCGCCGCAATGTTCGCACTGATAACAAGGCACACGACGAATCACTACCAACACTTCGCCAAGGTCAATTGTATAGGTAGTAATATTTTTTTCGGACTCAAAACCGCAATGATGACAATTCATAATTGTTAAGTTTTCGTTTTGCAATATTAGTACATTTGTTTTAAATTGCAAAAAAAATGAGAAATTATTTTCAAAAAATTTCTTACAAATGGTCATATAAACGATTGGCGCATTTTTACTCCTCCTTTTCCCACTCCTCAATCTCGCACGTGTGGGTCTTTTGTTCCTCGTCGTAATTGATGCCGATGAGGAGGAGACTGCCTTTGTAGTGCGCCAACGAATCAAAATATTTGCGTTCCTTGATTTGAGACAATGCGCTTTCAGTTGAGCCGTTGCGTTTGAGTTCGATTACCATTGCGGG
>DGIK01000213.1 GCA_002393195.1 Bacteroidales bacterium UBA3824
CGCAGCAATGCCTGCGCTCGGGATAATCCACCGTTGCGCCGCCCCACGCCTTTATCATACCTTGCAACACCTGCGTGAACTCTGCGCCGCCTTCGCCATTAGCTGGAAACATCTTGGCATAATGGCAGCCGATGTGGTCAACTATTTTGAGCGGCTTGCCGGTCTTGGCGTTGATGAGCGGGTACTTCATTTGCTCGGCAATCCTCATACGGTATTTGTAAACGATGTCGCTTGTATGGGCGATGTTTTTGGGGAGGAGGAACTCGCGCCCCGTCGCCTTCTTCAAGTGTTCGCGGATTTGCTCAAGCTGTTCGGGAAAATGTTTCCACGTTTCGGTAATCTCGATGTACATGCCGAAACTCGTAACGCACGAGGCAATGAAATTTTCGTATCCGTGTTCGCTCATCAGCGCAAAATGCCTTGCTACCACGGTCTGAATGGTGTTGAATGGAATCACGTCGGAGTGATACGCAATGCCAGTGCAAGTGGTGTGGCGCGGATCGTCAAAAACATCCCGCTGCAAGTCGTTCTTCAAGATATTGAGGAACGTAACCTCGCTGCCCGGGAAAAAATTTTGACGGATACAACTCCGCGCATAATAATATTTGTCGTCCGCAATCTCCTTGCGGTAATTCTTGTTGACTGTATATAGATTTTGCATTGTCGTTTGTAATTATAATTGTAATTAAAAATTAAAAAGTAAAAATTAAAAATGACTGGTTTCAATTCTTAATTTTTAATTTTCAATTCTAAATTTTTAATTTTTAAGTCTTAATTTTTAATTTTCCTCATTAAATCTCTAAATCTTTCCTTTATAAATGTCAAGAAAATACTTGTCCATGCCGCTTTCGTCGTCGGTGTCGTAGCCAAGTTGTTCGGCTTTTTGGATGGAAAATTTTTCGATTTTTTCGCCCATTTCGGTTGCGCCGGTTTCGTCGTAGATTGATTTGAGTTCGGCGAGAGAATCCTTGTCGATTTCGCGCAATACGCCGGGGCCGGGTTTGCGGAGGTTTGCGCCGATGCGGTCATAAAATTCGTCCATATTTCTGTAAACCCATTCCCATACGGGACCTTGTTCGGGGTGGAGTTCGGGCTTCACGGCGTCGGGCACGATGCAGTAGCCGCGTCCCAGGACGTTGCCGTTCAATACTTTGTGGAGGGCGTATTGCTGCCTGCCGCGTCGGCTCTCGGTAAAATATCCGAGTTCCTGCGAATAGCGGCGCAATACATTGATCATAAGTCCCGGCACATTGCCCCTCGGACAGCGGGTCTTGCAACTCATGCACTGTCCGCAGAGCCAGATGTAATCGGATTTCATAAGTTTTTCGAGAGTTTCGTCGTCCTCGCTCTGCACGAGGTTGAGCAAAATCCTCGGGTCGTAGTCGGAAAACTCCGCCGCCGGACACACTGCGGTACACATTCCGCAGTTCATACAAGCATTGAGAGCCTCCTTGTAACGTATGTCTTGCTTGATAAGTTCGTGAAGTTGCATGTCTGATTATTCATTTCCTTTGATGCTGCAAAGTTACGTGGAAATGACGGGATAGGCAAATCGAAAGTTCCAAAAATGAAAATGTGCATTTTTTATGACTGTTATTTCCATTGCACTCTGAAAGAGAGGTTGATGGTGGCGGGATAGCCTATTTCGTAAGTCGGCAGACCGAGCACTTCGCCGCCGTTGCCGGCATCGGTGAGGTACTTGGTGTTGGTGATGTTGCGACCGTATATGCCGATGTCGTATGTAGCCCTGCCGCGTGTGAACATATATCCGGCGTTTGCGTTGAAGATTATGTATGCGCTTTGGGTGTATTCGGGGGTGTTGTTGTCGTCTATAAACATCTTAGACTGCGTATAGAACGACGGGTAGAAATATATGGTCTTGTTGCTGGAAATCGGGTGTTTCCAGTTGAAACCCATATCAAAAGTGTATTGAGGCGTCATTCCAAAATGGTTGCCGGAGTTACCCTGTTCGTTGCCTTTCATATCCTTGTCGCTGAAAGTGCCGCCGGTGTATGCAAAGTCGGCGAAGATGCTTATGTTTGGATTGAAGGTGTATGTGCCTGACATTTCTGTGCCTGCGCCATACGCCTTGCCGTTGTCGTCGGATTGGTACGACAATGCGCCCGATTCTCTCGCTTCCCTGCCTATGACGAGGGTCTGGAAGTGTTGCCAATCAAAGTAATATACAGCCACTTCGTATGTAAGGTGTCCGTACTTGCTCCTGCCTTTGATACCGAGTTCGTAACTCGTTGTGGTCTCGGGGCTTAGCGAGATGATGTCATCGGGATTGTAATCATAATAAATCATACCCGGACGACGACCACGCGCCGCGCTGAGGTAGATGTTGTGTGTGCCGTTGGGCATCCAGTTCAATACGACGCGGCCTACGAGCGACTGATATTTTTTGTCGGTCCATACGGTCTTGTCGCCTGTGTTGGCAAAGATGATAGAACCCAATACCGGCGCAATCATACTCGACGAGTAGTAGCCTGTTTTGAGGGTTTCGTATGTGCTGCGGAGGCCTGCGGTGAGGTAGAGTCGTTTGTAGATATTCCAGGTGAAGTCGGCAAATACGCTCGCCTCGTATGTGCGGTTGTAGTCGGTTTCGTTTTCATAATGGTCTTCGTCGAGCGACACGTTGGAGTAGGGTGCGAGGGTTGCAAATCCTTCGCCGATATTGAGTTCTTCCAATACGCCGGTCATATCTTGTCCGTCGTCTTGGAGGAGTTTGTAGAACAAGGGGTATTGTTCCGCCATGTCCTCCATGCTCTGCATAAGGATACTGCTGATGGTAGTTTTTGTGTCTTCAAAGAAGTCTGGGGTCTCCTCCCAATATATTACGTCAAACCATTTGGCAAACAGCGTGTTTACCTGCTCGCGGATGCGCTGGGATGCTATTTGGTTAAATTCGCCGCAAATCATATCTATTTCCTCTGCATTTTCGGGATGGGCTGCCTTTACAGGTTCTGCCCACGCCACTACGAGGTTTTGGATGTTGGTGATGATTCTTTCGGGGAGCGATGCGAGCGATGTACGGAGGTTCTTGCCTAATGTGAGCGGGTATATGTATCGGAGGTTGCCCTCAAAAACAAAGCGGTGTCTTGCCCTTTCGTAGAAATATGAGCCGCCGAAAAATCCTGCTATTTTGTGAGAGCCGGTAATTTCATTTTTTTCACCGAGCGACCAGTTTACCCTGAGTTCCTCGCTCACTTGGAAGCCCTTGCTCATATCGTGTCCGTCGAGGATTCTGAGTTGAGAGCCGTCGATGTCGTAATATTCGTCGCTATTGTGGGCGCGGATGCCCGACACGTTGATAATGTCGAAATGCTTGCTGATGTCCCAGTCAAATTGAGCGTTGAAGCCGCCCATATCGCGTTTGGTGTATAGTTGTGAGCCGTGGGTGAGCGATGCGGTGGTGAATGGCGACTTGTCGGTTGTTATGGTTGAGCCTTTGTCGTCATACTGAGTCTTGCTTTGGTACGATGTGCCGGGGTTGTCGTCGTGCTGGTAGTCAAACATAAGGTCGAGTTTGAAATTGTCGCCGATTTTGAATGTTGTGGAGTTGCGCAGCGCGATGGTATTCTGACCGTTGAGGCGTCCGCCGACGCTGTTTTTGATGAATCCGTCGTGGGCGTTGTAGCACATAGCAAGCCTATTGGCGATGCTTGAACCCAACGGCGTGTTCAATACGCCTACGACCTTGCGCTGATTATAGTTGCCGTATGAAGTGGCTATGCTTGCCGAAAATTCGTCTGCTGGCTTTTTGCTGTGGTAACCGACCGCGCCGAGTTCCGCGCCGCGTCCGAAAAGCGTTCCCTGCGGGCCTTTCACAATTTCTACTTTGTCCATATCGTATTGCTCCATATTGGCGGTCTGTATTCTCGATATTGATACACCGTTCAGGTACACCGAAATACGCGATTGCCCGTAACTCTCTACACCGCTGGAACTTACGCCACGGATGTTGTATAAAATATGTTGGGCTGTGTGGGTGGATGCGTAGAATCCGGGCACGAAGTTGGACATATCGTCTATGCGATAGAGACCCGTCTGGCGGATTTTTGTGGAGTCTATGATGCTTTCTGTGATAGGCACATCGATGAGACGTTGGAGACGTTTCTGAGTGCTTACCATAATTTCTTCGATGGATTGCGTCTCCTTGTCCATCAGTTGGATGTCGTATGCGCCAGATTGAGCCTTGATGGTCTTTGATACGTATCCCGCATAGTTGATTGCGACGTTGTGGTTGGCGTACTTTTCGGGTATTGATAGAGTGAATTTGCCGTCGAGGTCGGTGAGTGTTGCGATGTTGGTGCTATCGACGGTAATGTATGCGCCTACCAAGTTGACGCCTTTTTCGGTCTTTACGGTGCCGGACACGATAATTTGTCCTTGCACTGCTATTGTAATGAGCGCAAAGAATATTGCGAGTGTGATTTTTTTTGTAATTGTTGACGACATTGCTTCCTGTTTTTTGGAATTTTAAAGCGCAAAAATAGTGCAAAATGTCGTGATTTGCAAGTATTTTTTTGGGATTCGTATAAAAAAAATCGCAATGCTATTTGATGTGCATCCTGAACGACAGGTAGTAAGTGGCTGGTGCGCCGACCTCGAATGTTGGCAGTCCCACTACCTCGCCAGCGTTGCCGCCGTCCACCACGTATTGTGTGTTGGTGATGTTGCGTCCGTAGATGCCTACATCGTAAGTGATGCGTCGTTTGGTCCATTGGATTCCGGCGTTGGCGTTGAGAAGCAGGTACGAGCCTTGTACGAGTTCGGGGTTGTTGGCTACGTCGAAGAATGTCTTTGATTGCGTGTAAAACGACGGGTAGAAGTATATCACCTTGCTGCCGGAGAGTTCGCGTTTCCAATTGAGACCCATATCAAACATATATTCGGGCATCAATGGGAATTTGTTGCCGGCAATGGCTTGCTTGTTGCCGTTCATGTCTTTGCTTCGGAATGTACCGCCGGAGTACGAAAAATCGGCGAATATGCTTACGTTGTTGTTGAAAGTGTATGTTGCCGATAGTTCCACGCCCCTGCCGTATGCGTTGCCGTTGTCGTCGGATACGTATGTGAGCGAGCCAGTGGATGATGCCGCGCCGCGTGCCGCAACGGATGTCTGGAAGTTTTTCCAGTCGTAATAATATGCTGCGATGCCGTATGAGAGGTGTCCGTATTTGGAACGTCCCTTGATGCCGAGTTCGTAACTGTATGTGAGTTCGGGATTGAGAGATACGATGTCGTCAGCCTTGTAATTGAAGTACAACATGCCCGGACGTCGTCCCTTGGATGCGCTTATGTAGAGGTTGTGGGTCTTGTTGAACAGCCAACTTACAACGGCGCGTCCCACCCACGATTTGTAATCCTTGTCGGTCCACGCTATTTCGCCGTTGGTGGTGTTGTATAGGATGTGTTCGAGCAATGGTGCTTTGAGGCTTGTGGACGAATAGCCGGTCTGCGACATTTCATAAATGCCCCTGATGCCGAGTGTGAGGTACAGTTTGGGCGCGAAATTCCATGTTACGTCGGCGAATATTGTAGCCTCGTGGGTGCGGTTGTAGTCGGTCTCGTCTTCGGCGTGGTAGTTGGGGAGTTCCACGTCGGAGAAGGGTTTGAGCCTCGTGAGACCCGATTCGAAGTCGATGCTGTTTACGATGCTGCTACCATCCATCTTGAAATAGTCAAAGATGTACTTGACATCGTAGGCATCGTCGGCGAGGAGTTGGTCGATTTCTTTTTTTATGGTTTCGGTGATGATGTTTTTGGTGTCGTGGAAGAAGTCGGGGGTCTTTTCCCAGTAGATTACGTCAAACCATTTGCTGAATTGCGATGTTACTTGGCTCCTGATGCTGCTTGTAACGTTGGTGGCAAATGCTGTGATGATATTGTCCATTACGTCGCCCACCCTTACGCCGTTTACGATGTCGTCTTCAAAGGGTTTGAAGGTTTCCTTTTGCTGCGTCGCCCAGTTGGTGATTATCTGCTCCACGTTGCCGATGATTTCTTCGGGGAGCGATGCGAGGCTTGTTTTCATATTTTTGCCGAGAGCCAACGGGAATATGTAGTGGAGGTTGCCGGCAAAATTATAGTTGTGCTCGTTGCGCTCATAAAAGAATGACGCGCCGAAAAATCCGGTGATTTTTGCGTTTGTAGAATCGTTTTTTTGACCCAACGACCAGTTGCAACGCAATTCTTGGCTTGCTTGGAAACCTTTGGTGCGTTCTTTTGCATTTACGATGTCGAGCATTGTGCCGTCCACGTCAAAGATTTCTGAGGTCTTGAATGCCCTTACGCCGGTGGTGCTGGAGAATGTGAATTTGTCTTTTTTGGGGTCGCCGTGTTCTATTTGCAAGAGTCCGCCTCCAAAATCACGTTGCATTTTGAGATCCTTGCCCATATTGAGGTTGGCAGTGGTGAAAGGCGATTTGTTGGTGGTGATTGGCTCACCAAGGCTGTTGAATTGTGTCTTGCTCTGGTACGAGTATCCGGGGTTGTCGTCCTTCTGATAGTCGAAGACGAGGTGCAGGTCGGTTTTGGTGCCGAGGTGGAATGTCGATGAGTTGCGCAGGGCGATAGTATTGAGGCCGTTGAGCCTGCCGCCCGCCGTGTTTTTGATGAATCCGTCGTGCGCGTTGTAATCGAATGCAAGGCGGTTGGCGAATTTTTTGCCGACGGGCGTGTTTACTACGCCCACTACCTTGCGCTGGTTGTAATTGCCGTAGAGCATAGCAAGGTCGATGCCAAATTCGTCGGTTGGCTTGTTGCGGATGTATTCTACCGCGCCAAGTTCCGCGCCGCGTCCATAGAGCGTTCCTTGTGGGCCTTTGGCTACTTCTACACGCGCCATGTCGTATAGTTCCATGTTGGCTATTTGTATGCGCGATATTGATATGCCGTCCATAAACACCGATATTCGCGATTGTCCGTAACTCTCTGGTTCTTCGGAGCATACGCCGCGAATGTTGTAGAATACAACTTGTGCGTCCGGCACGGTGGCCTTGAATCCTGGCACGAAGTTGGACATCTCGTCCACGCTGTAGAGGCTTGTCTGCCGGATTTTGGTGGAGTCTATGATACTCAGTGCGATAGGCACATCCATAAGACGCTGGATACGTTTTTGGGTTGATACCTGGATTTCGTCGATGCTCTGCGTCTCTCGGTCGCGCAATATTATTATAAAGTCGCCCTCCGTAGCGAAAACTGTTTCCGGGATGTATCCGGCGTAACTGATAGTTATCGTGTTGCTCGAGTATTGTTCGGGGATTGTCAATGAGAATTTGCCATCGAGGTCGGAGAGAGTGGCGATGTTGGTACTATCCACAGTGATGTATGCGCCCACCATGTTGACGCCCTTTTCCGTCTTTACAGTACCAGACATGACAATCTGCGCCTGTGCCGCTACTGCAATGCCTATGAGTAGCACTGAGAGCACTATTTTGTGGGTTATGATAGATAATTTGTCCATTTTTTTTCCTTTTTTGGTTTGTTATTGCGCAAAAATAATGCCGCCAATGCTTTGTTTTGGTGGCTGTTGCGCGTCGTAATTGTTTTTCAATGATGCGAAAATAAATCAAAATATTTGTATATGCAAGTATTTTTTGACTGATGCCCGATTTCTCTATACAAAAACAGCTATATTTACTTTACTATAAAAATAACATCGGCAAAACTTGAATATCTTTGTTTTTTGAAAGAAAAGTTGATTTTGTGCAAAGTGTTGTCGTCGAACCCATCAAGATATTTTTGAACAATGGGTTCAATTAATGAGAAAGCACGTTTCATCTTCCAAGATTGGCTGAAATCTTTTGAATCTGCGAGAATCACAAATATTCTGTTTTCTGCGCCAAAACGCATTTCGCCTTGATGTTCGTATAGCCAAGTTATGAGGTCTATTGGATTTGCTTGTGCTTCCTTAATTATTTTGCCTCTGGTATCGTTGATTGTTTTGATAACATCATCGTGTCCTTGTTCTGAAAGTTTTTCGGTAAGGGTGTAGATCTGTATGGCATCCGGGGCGTTTCCATCTACCGAGATTCCGTATTCTTTCCCTTTTGATTTAAGATATGATAGAAGAGATTTTCCTAAATTGATTTTAAGTTTTTCTTCCATGTACTGATTGGGAAAGAATGTTACTTTTAAATCTATGGGATAATCGTTGATAAAGAAATCGACACTCTTGATTTCGCCTACTGCGGAAATGACTTTTTGATGTCTTTTGAACAAAGATTCAATGAGATATGATGTCCAATTGTTGTACCAACTTGTCTGCACATAGTTCCAAGCGTTATTGGCAATTTCGCCCTGCTTGCTCATCAATTCGTCGTATTTGCATATTACTTTGACATATCGGCTTACCAAATGCTTGTCCAATGAATTGTTTTGATCGCCACCCCATGCATAATGCTGAACCTTGTACAAATCCTCTTTTAGCATTTCTTCATTTATGCCCATAGAGTTATACCACTCATTGCTTTTTACTTGCAAGTATTTGTCAAGTATTTGCATGGCGTCTTCGCGAGTTGCTAATATTTCGAATAACTCAACATTCTGTTCCGCAATTTTAGTCGAATTTAATTTAAGAGCATTGTCGTCCAAAAAATGTTTTAATTGTTTGCCACGACATACAGCACGGACTTTCAACCATAGCAAAGCATTCGCATTGTGATTGAATGCAAAAAGATTTTGCGCCCGAAATTCATTGTCCCATTTTTCAAAATTTGTCATATCCGTTCTTATTTTGGTTTGCAAATCAAAAGTATTTCGCTGCTGCCTGCCACGCTGCCTTTCCCTCCACGTCCGGCACTATATGTTTTGCGTTCAATGCAGACGTTGCGGTAAGGCTCAATCATACTTATCATTGTGTCAATATCAGGAAAACTCCTGTCATTGTAACTTACAATCCATAGCGGAATGTCTGTCGATAGTTCAAACATTCGTTTAAGATTGTTGATGGCCTCGTTGTTTTTGTCAAAACCGCTGTACCGTTTCGGTTCATACCGTTTGGTTCCGTTGACAAACTCCTTGTCTTTCCAATACTCTACAAATGTTTCCAACAGATGATAAAACGACTGATAGTCGGCGTGACTGTTACAACACGGCGGGTCGAAGTAAACGAGGTCTATGCCGCCTTT
>DGIK01000051.1 GCA_002393195.1 Bacteroidales bacterium UBA3824
CCTCGGTGCCAAACTTTTCGGTCAAATATGCCGACAAGTGAGTATTAACGAACCTCTGCACGGGAGGACACGCCAAAAAAAGAGTGAGCACCACAGCCAACACCAACGGCAGCAGCACCACACCAATCAAAACGCGCTTGGCGTACTTTTTCCTATCTATTTTTTTCTCCAATGAGGACTAATGAAATTTTTTTTCAAAACAAAGTACAAAGAAACACAATTTTTACGTTATAATTGCAGAAAAAAGTGAAAAAAATGTTTGGTAGGTTCAAAAAAATTTCGTAATATTGTGCAAATTTTTATTGGAAAATTTTTTAACCGACACAAAATCAATCTGTTTATACAACAAAACTATATTATAAATAAATAAAACCAACGCGATTATGAAAAAAGTATTTGGACTTCTGGCACTTATGCTCGCACTCAGCATTACATGTGCAGCACAGATTGAAGAAGAAGAGGCGCAGCTTTTCGGCTACACCCGCAGCATGTCCGAGAGCAAGATGCTCAATATTGGCAAGATTGGCAAGGACGTTATCACCAAGGAGATTGTGATTGAGAACGCCAAACCCAACAGCATGAAGATTATCGGCTTCATTCTTCCCACAGGCATCTCTGCAATGTCTATGCAGAAGAACATTGAGGATTTCGGCAGGGGCCGCGTGAAGATTACAATCGATCCTTCCATCGCCGACAGCATCAGCGACGAGGTAATCATCATCAACGTCGTTTACCTCGACCGCAAGGGCAAAGAGGTAGAGCTCGCACAGCTCCCCTACAAGCTCGTAGCAGAATAGCTGGAGTGCAGGCTTCCTGCCTGCCCCACACAATGTCATGGAGTGCAGACGGCTCGCCTGCCCCTCCCCTAACCCCTTAACAAATAACTACAAGAAAGAAGCAGAAAAATGGACAACTTTGGTACATGGTGGGAAAGTTTGAGCGGCATATACCGCTTCTTCTGGTCTGCGAGTATCATCACCTCGGTAATATTTGTAGTAATGGTGATACTTAGCGTCATAGGCGGCGACAGCGATGCCGACGCAGATTTTGACGGCGACGGCGACGCAGGAGGCGATGCCGACATGGGCGGCGGAATGATGTCGTATATCCTGAGTTTCAAGACGTTGATGGCATTTTTGCTTGGAGCGTCGTGGACTGGTCTTTCCGCACTGTATCAAGGATGGTCGATATTTGCCATCGCGCTCGTCAGTGTATTATCAGGCATACTGATGATGGCGCTGATGGCTTTTTTGTTGTCGATGTTTGTAAAATTGCAGCACGACTCCACACTCGAAATGTCCAATACAATAGGCGCATCGGGCGTGGCATACGTAACAATCCCTGCAAATGGCGGCACGGGCGGACAAGTGGAAATCCTCGTCAACAATTCGTACAAGACCTTCGAGGCTATCACCGACGAAGCCACGCCAATAGCCACAGAAGAACCGATTGTTGTAGCTGACCTCCTTGAAGGCAACGTGTTGCTTGTAAGGAGAGCCAAGGCTATCGACGGCGCAGAACAGGAGCAACAATTGTCATGGGAATAATCACCCATAATAATAACCATCATCAAAAATCATAATCTAAACCTATTAAGAATATGGAAACACTATTCGTATTTATCATCATCGCGGTAGTAATTACTGTAGTGATAATCTCTTGGTTTGTAAAGAGATACAAAAGATGCCCCTCCGACAAGATACTTGTTGTATTTGGCAAGGTGGGCAAGAATCAGACCGGCGACCGCACAGCCAAATGTATCCACGGCGGCGCGGCATTCGTATGGCCTATCATTCAGGACTTCGACTACCTCGACCTCACCCCCATTCCAATCACGGTCGATCTTAAGAACGCGCTCTCTAAACAGAACATCCGCGTCAACGTACCATGCCGCTTCATGGTCGGCATCAGCACCGAGCCGGGCGTAATGACCAACGCAGCAGAGCGTCTCCTCGGCCTCAACCTCAAGACCATCCACGACCTCGCATCCGACATCATCATCGGTCAGCTCCGCGTCGTGATTGCCACGATGCAGATTGAGGAAATCAACAGCGACCGCGAAAAATTCCTCGTGAACGTTTCGGGCGCAGTTGAGCACGAATTGAAGAAGATTGGTCTTAAACTCATCAACGTAAACGTAACCGACATCACCGACGAAAACGGCTACATCGACGCACTCGGCAAGGAAGCCACCGCCGGCGCAAAGAACGACGCACTCCGCATGGTGGCAGAAAAGGAGAAGGAAGGCGCAATCGGTCAGGCAAACGCCCGCAAGGAACAGCGCATCCAAGTAGCCGCTGCAAACTCAGAAGCACAGATTGGTGAAGCCGACGCCCAGATGAAACAGCGTATCCAAGTTGCAAAAGCCGACTCCGAGGCTGTCGAAGGCGAAAACAACGCAAAAATCACGGTTGCAAACTCCAACGCCGACCGCCGTAAGGCTGAGGCAGAGGCAGAGAGGATAGCGATGTCGGCGGAGAAAATCAACGAAGCCGAGACACTCCGCGCATCCTACGAGGCACAGAAAAACGCCGAGCTTGCCCGTGCCGAGAAGAAAAAGGCAACACAGGCTGCCGACGTCATCGTCCCCGCAGAAATCGACAAACGACGCATCGAAATCGAGGCTGAAGCCGAGGCAGAGCGCATCCGCCGCATCGCCAAAGGTAACGCCGACTCCATCTACTACGAGATGGAAGCCAAGGCAAAAGGTATGATGGAGATGTTGCAGAAACAGGCAGAAGGTTTCAACTCACTCGTTCGTTCAGCCGGCAACAACCCCAACGACGCCGTGAAGATGATGATTGCCGACAAAATCACCGAAATCGTCAAGATGCAGACCGAAGCCGTACAGAACCTCAAGATTGACAAGGTAACGGTTTGGGATTCGATGAGCGGCGGCAAATCGAGCACTGCAAACTTCCTCTCAGGAATGTTGGGCAGCCTTCCCCCGCTCAACGACATCTTCAAGAGCGCAGGTCTCGAACTCCCCGACTACCTCAAGGGCAAAAAGACCGACGAGCCCGCACCCAAAGCCGAGGATACCACCGAGGCAACAGTAGTAAACGAAGAAGAAGCCCCAAAAGCAGAATAATCCCACATCACACCTTATAAATATAAGAAGGCCGGTAGGTAAAGTTTGATTTACCTACCAGCCTTCTTTTGCAAAAAATAACTATCAAAAGCGATTTTTTTATACAAAATGCAAAATTTTGCACGATTTTAGCAACAAGCATACAAAATAATTTTTATATTTGTGTTTTGAAAAACAATTATACATAGGAAAACCAAAATCTAATATCACATGAGCAAGACGACAACGATACAAGGCAAAATACTGCACAGGATCATTCCAGCTGTTGCGATTATAATGATACTATTCACAATCACCACAACTTGGAAGCAAAACAACGAGCAGCAAGAAAGCATGGAAAAGCACCAGGAGGAGCTTGCCGAAAGGGTTTCGATGGAAGTAGCCACCAAAATCGAAAACCTCCGCATAGAACTCCAATGGAGCGCAAGTCAAAAAGCCATACAGAGCATGGACCCCGAACAATACGACGAAGTACTCGCGCAGTTTTTCAAAGACAACATCGACGACTTCGCCCTGATGTTTGTGGCGCATCCCGACGGCACATACTACGTCGCCAACAAGGGATTCCAAAAAGCCACGCTCACCGACCGCAAATATTTTGTAGAAGTAATGCGCGACCACAAGGAATTTGCCATGACAAGCCCCGACGTGTCCAAATCCACCGGCGAAATGAAATATACACTCGCCGTGCCAATCAAAAACACATCAGGAGCTGTTGTAGGCGTACTTGCCGCCAATATCAAGCTATCGACGCTCTCCGACATCATATCGTCGGTAAAATCCAACGACAATACCATCCACGTAATGTGCGACGAAAAAGCCAACATCATCGCCTCCAAAGACCCAGCACAAGTGATGAAAGCCAACCTCACCGACGGCACGATAAAAAATTTTGAAGGCATCGAGGACATCGGCACCGCCATCAAAACAAAAAAATCAATCACCAAATACATCAAAGACAAAACATCCGACAACCACTACTACGCCATGAACTACCAGCTGAAAAACACTCCTGGTTGGTATTTAGTATCGGCAGTGAGCGACGAAGAAATCAAAGCAACGATGATGGAAGTAATAATTTCTATGATTATCTTCACAATAGTGGTAGTGGCTATCATATTCTTCATCATCAACATAACCCTTACAAGGCAACTCACCATGCCCCTCGGTGAACTCTCAAAATCCATCAAGGGTCTTACCGACGGCTACCTCAACCAATCGTTTAGCCACGAATCAAGCGACGAAATAGGACAGATGACCAAAGATATGCGCAATATGTGCGAAAAACTCACTGAAATCGTCAAGACAATCAAGGTAAGCGCCGACACAATGGCAATGTCGAGCTATATGGTCAAAGAATCGTCCAAACAACTTTCTGACGGCACGTCATCACAAGCGTCGAGCATCGAGGAACTCTCTGCCACGATGGAGGAGATGAGCAGCAACATTGAGCAAAACACCCACAACGCCGAGATTACAAGCAAAGTATCGGAAGAAGCCGCCCAAAAATTTAATGAGGTAGTCGTCAACATTAACAACGTGCTGAAAACCAACCGCGAAATCTCCGAAAAGATTTCCATCATCAACGACGTCGCCTACCAGACCAACATACTCGCGCTCAACGCCGCTGTAGAAGCCGCACGCGCCGGCGAATCTGGCAAGGGTTTTGCAGTAGTAGCGAGCGAGGTACGCAAACTCGCCGAAAACTCCAAACGCGCCGCCGATGCCATCGTAGAAGTAACACGTCAAGGCCTCAACAATTCGATGGCTGCCAACGAGGTAATGCAGGACACGTTGCCAAGAGTAAAAAACACATCCACTCTCGTCAACGAAATAGCAACAGCAAGCGTGGAGCAAAACACCGGCGCAATGCAAATAAACGAAGTAATACAACGCCTCAACAACGTGGTGCAGATCAACGCAGAATCTGCGGCAAGGCTTTCACAAAACGCGGACGAACTATCAATACAAGCCGACAACCTGCGCAACGCAACCGACTTCTTCAAAGACGAATAGACAATTGTGCAAAAACAACATTAGAACCTTATTTTGTTTTTTAGTTTGTGTAAAAGAAAAAGCCGACAACACCCAAAAGTGTATTGCCGGCTTTTTCAATTATTCAGCTATTTCAATAATTTCAGTAACTTCAATTACTTCAATTATTTCAATCACTTATTAGAACGCTGCATTCTTCGGAGTCCTTGGGAAAGGAATCACGTCGCGGATGTTCTGCATACCTGTTACAAACAAAATCAGACGCTCAAATCCGAGTCCGAATCCAGCGTGGGGACAAGAGCCAAACTTGCGAGTCTCCAAGTACCACTCATAGCCGTCCATCTTCATATCGAGTTCCTTCATACGGTCGGTGAGTTTTTCGTAGCTCTCCTCGCGCACCGAACCGCCAATGATTTCGCCGATTGTCGGGAAGAGCACGTCAGTACCCTGCACGGTCTTGCCGTCCTCGTTTTGCTTCATATAGAACGACTTGATTTCCTTCGGATAGTCAATCATGATGACAGGCTTCTTGAAATGTTCCTCCACCAAGTAACGCTCATGCTCCGAGGCGAGGTCGCAGCCCCACGATACCGGGAACTCAAACTTCTTGCCCTTGGCGATGGCTTCTTCCAATATCTTGATGCCCTCGGTGTATGGCAGACGCACAAATTCTTCCTTCAAAACGCCTTCCAGACGCTCTATCAACGACTTGTCAATCATCTTGTTGAGGAATTCGAGGTCGTCCTTGCAGTGGTCGAGAGCCCACTTCACACAATATTTGATAAACTCTTCCTCCAAGTCCATCAAATCCTTCAAATCGTAGAACGCCATCTCCGGCTCTATCATCCAAAACTCAGCCAAGTGGCGTGGCGTATTGGAATTTTCGGCGCGGAATGTGGGGCCAAAAGTATAAATTGCGCCCAACGCCGTGGCAGCAAGTTCGCCTTCCAACTGTCCCGAAACAGTGAGTGAAGTCTGTGCGCCAAAGAAATCCTGCGAATAATCTACATTGCCGTCCTTAGTCTTCGGCGGGTTCTTCATGTCGAGCGTAGTTACTTGGAACATCTGACCTGCGCCTTCGCAGTCGCTTGCCG
>DGIK01000100.1 GCA_002393195.1 Bacteroidales bacterium UBA3824
ATTATCAGGTAATCGGGCGTTTTGATGGAATGAAGGTCTTGATTTTCTACTACATCCAAATATTCGGGTTCAGGTGTACCGTTAACGTTATAAACAATATATCTGCCTGACGTTGAAGTAGTTGCCGTAAAAAAACACGTCCCATTTTCCGAGCGACAATCGAGCGACACGGGATTATTAACATCCGTAACGTCCAACGCCGCCAAACCCTGCGCCGGAGCATTTGAAACCGCAAATGTAGCCGCCGTGCCGCCACCATCAAAGCCAAAAATCATCTGTTTGCCATTGAATTTCAACGGCTCAACGGTATTGATGACTACATAATCGAGGTAACATTCAGCCGAAGATGCTTTTTTGTCAAAAATAATTTTAATAGATTGTGTTTCAGAGGATTGCGGCTTGCATTGGAAGGCAATTTTCTTGGTGTCGGCGTATGCTCCGCCACTCGTAACGGGGTCAAAAACCGTGGCATCAGAGCCATCCCCCCACTCCACCGTGTAGCCATTCTTAACCGAAGAACGGCAAATCATCGACGTAATTATCTTGCCCGATTTTGGCGCGGCATTGCACTGAAAATCAATCTGTTGTTCATTATTGTAAAAAAAATTTTCACCGTACCAACTGCGCCCGCTCGAGGTCAAATTCACCAAATCTTCCTCGTGTCCGTACCAAAAATTGCCTTCGTTAACGGTCTGAATTGCAGATGTTTGCGACGATTTTGGCATTGAATTGGAATTGCCATTGTCATTATCAGTAATGAAATAAAAAGCCTTCCTACTATAAAGGTGTCGCCTCGGCATTGTCATCCCCGACGCATCGTCCCATGCCCAAACATCGGGACCCGTGGCATAAAAAAATATGGCGTCGCCGCTGTGCAAAACCTTGTTTTCGTGCAAATCGTCGGTGCGCGGCGCAGCGTTCATAAACGGCAACATACCGTCGTGATTGCCATACACACGCACCTTCTGAGGGTCGGCGAATCCAAGCGACCTCAGTTTTGAATACGGCAAACGATAAACGCCATCGGTCTCCACGGCGACCTTCACCCATCGTCCCGTCCGCAAAACCGACTGCGCGGCACTTCCCACCGCAATCAAAACCGAAATTATCAAAAAAACGATTCGCTTCATAAACGCAAATTTTTAGCGTGGTGGCCGCCTTGCGGCGGCTGATTTTTTTAACAAAAATTACCGTCAATTTTTCGTCAATTAACATCAATTTTTAAAAAAAGAAATTGACGGTAATTTTCGTTTAATTGACGGTAATTGACGTTTACCCCTCCGTCGCCGTAGGCGGCGGCGCGATAGGCTGAGGCAACGTCTTGACCGGCGCAAGACCATTTTCCGCACCTTTTTGCAGCATCAATTCACGTGCTGCCTCGAAGGTGTTTTCGATTTTGCCGTCGAGGATGGAGTCTTTGATGCAGTCTTTGATGACACCAACAAGGCGGCAGGGTTTGAGGTCAAAGGTTTCCATAATGTAATTGCCGTCGATTGGCGGCTGCCACGTGCGGCGGAAGTCCTTGGCTTCCAACTCCTTAATCTTGCGGCGGACAATCTTGTAATTTTCGAGAAACTTCTTCTTCTTCTCCTCGATTTTGGAAGTGATGTCTGCCTCGCACAATATCATCAGGTCGTCGAGATCCTCGCCGGCATCGTACATCAGGCGGCGCACAGCGGAATCCGAAATGTCGTCGTTGCTGATTGGAATTGCCCTGTGGTGCATCCCAACCATCTTTTGAACAAATTTCATCTTGGCGTCGAGCGGCAGTTTCAATTGTTTGAACAACTGCGGCACCATCTTCGCGCCGATAAATTCGTGGCTGTGGAAAGTCCACGCGCCGTTGACGAATTTTTTGACGTTTGGCTTGGCGATGTCGTGGAACAATGCCGCCCACCTCAGCCAAATATTGTCGGACACAGCAGCCACATTGTCAAGCACTTGCATAGTGTGGAGAAAAATTTCCTTGTGTCCGCGCCCTTCCTTGACTTCGATGCCGTGGAGTCGGCAAAGTTGCGGTATGATGAGTTCGAGAAGCCCGGTCTTTTCGAGCATAATGAACGCCTGCGACGGCTTGTTGGTAGCCATCATCTTATTGAGTTCGTCGGCGATGCGCTCCATCGAAACTATCTTAATGCGCTCACGGTTGCGGGCGATGGCTTGTTCGGTCGCCTCCTCAATCCTGAAACCCAACCTGCACGCAAACCTTATTGCACGGAGCATCCTCAACGGGTCGTCGGAAAACGTTGTATCGGGTTCCAATGGCGTGCGGATGATGCCGTTGTGGAGGTCGTCGATGCCGTTGAAAGGGTCGGTGAGTTCGCCAAAATTAGCCTTGTTCATAGAAATCGCCATAGCATTGATGGTGAAATCGCGGCGTTTTTGGTCGTCCTCGATTGTGCCGTTTTCAACAATCGGCTTGCGCGAATTGCGGTCGTAAGATTCCTTGCGCGCCCCCACAAATTCGAGTTCACGCCCCTTGTAACGCAGCATCGCCGTACCAAAATTTCTGTAAACCACCACGTCGCGCTTGCAACGCAAATGTTCGCCCACCTTCTGGGCAAACTCGATGCCGCTGCCAGCCACCACAAAATCGAGATCCTTGCTTGGGATTCCGAGCAACAAATCCCTCACAAAACCGCCTATAACGTATGTCTCCAAGCCGGTACGCTCCGCCACGAGTGCAATGTGCCCAAAAATCGGATCGTCCAACTTGTGCCTTAGATTAGTCATAATTGTAAGATTTCAAAAATAATTTGCAAAATTAGACTAAATTTTTGTAATTTTTGTATGGAATGTTGATTTTTTTTTGTGAACTTTGCATCGTCAAATCATCAATGCTTTTATTAGACGTGGCACAATGATTGTTTTCAGATGCCATAAAGACAGACAATGAGACCTCTGACATACATATTGACGCTTGTGACGTTGCTCATTTTGGGCAGCGCAGATGTCCGCGCCCAATACGTAATGGAATGGGCGCAGACCTTTGGCGGCAACGGCTGGGACGAGGCGAATACCTGCATCGAACTACGCAACGGCGATTATGTGATTGCCGGATTTGCAAAACTCGAACAGAAAAACCTCTGGATTGTCAAGATGCGCAACAACGGCGAAGGACGCTGGGGCAAGGTTTTGGACGAGTACCTTTCGTCAAGTGCCAATGGAATGATACAGGATTCGGATTCCAACATCGTTGTTGTGGGACACGCCACACGCAAACGTGAATACCAGAGCAACCTCCTCATTATGAAAATAGACACCACCGGCAACATCATTTGGCAGAAGACCTACGGCGGCGACGGCGACGAGGAAGGACACGCCATCATCGAATGTAAGGACGGCGGATACGCCATCGCAGGAATGACGAGCAGCAATGCCGACGTTGACCCAAACTGGTACGTCCTGAAGGTGGATCACAACGGCAACCAGCTCTGGGACCAGCAGTTTGGCAGTGGCAGCCCCGACTGCGCCCTCTCCATCGCCCAGACCTACGACGACGGATTTGTGGTAACGGGCTACCTCGGCACCAACGACGGCGGGCGCAAGTTGATGTCAATAGTAAAATTTTCAGCCGACGGCACCGACGAATGGTCGCAATGGTATTATATAAATGATTGGTGCGCAGGCACTTCAATCGTAGCCACACGCGACAGTATGATAGTGGCGGCGGGATACACCAAGGCTTACACAATCACCGACTTCGACGCATTGTTAGTAAAGACCGATATGAACGGCGACACACTCTGGACGCGCACATTTGGCGACGAAGATTGGCAGGAGGCAACGGGATTGATAGAGGCTTACGACAACACATTTGTACTCAGCGGATTCACCTCATCCAACAGGAAAGACCATTCGAGCTTCTTGATGATGAAATTCGATTCGCGTGGCAATCTGATGTGGAATCAATCATTCAAGCGCAAAAGTCAAGATTACGCCAAATCCATTGTTGAAACCCGCGACAACGGCATCTTGCTCGCCGGCACCACATTCTCATTTGGAAAGGGTTGGGACATGGCGGTATTGAAGATGGAACCCGAAGAACGCACCGAGCTATTCTTCTCATTCCCAAGCGATTCGCTCTCAACCACATTGCGAAAGACATTGAATTTTGAGATGTGCCTCAATAGTTTTGGCGTGCCGATAGAGGTGATGGTATCGGTGAACGGCAGGGCGCAGATAATCGACAACGACTTCCAAAAAATCGCCGCCGAAGACCTCAAAGGTGGCTGCGACTACCCACTCTCATACTCCGTAAACCTCCGCCCCGGCAAAAACGTCATCAAGGTGGAAGTAGTTGATTATAAGAATTATACATTTGAAAAAACGATAGAAGTGTACCGACTGCCAGGCTACGACTTCATCCGGTGACAACATTTGCAACTATATGGTTATTAATTACCTAATAAAAACTACACGACAATGAAAAGAGTTATTCACACACTGCTCACACTGCTGCTATTGATAGTGATTACAATGAACGCATCGGCACAACGCGCCGACCTCCGCGCAATGTCAGGCGATATTTTTTATTGGTTCAACGTTAAAATATCCAACTCCATCGACCGCGACACCAAATTGGAGGCATACGCATTGCGCGTCATCTCGCCCACGATCTACAACGGCAACTCACGCAAATTTCAAAAATCGCTTTGGGAAGGCACTGTACACGGCACAAAAATCGCCATCGGACCCTTCACCACATTAGACGAGGCCAAAGAAGCTCTCCAATTGTACCGAACACTCAAAGACAGCACGGCGCAGTCAAAATTTGACGGACCGCTGTCATGGTTTCTCATCGACATCACGATAATGGAACGCAGCCACTCATACCAGTTTGAACGCATACCGGCGCGTGTGGCATTCGGCACGGCAAAAGAGTTCAAGGCGGCACTCAAAGAAAGCCTCTCATTCAAAAAACTCGCCATAGGACCATTCTACGACAACGTACAAGCAGAGATTGCCAAATCGCTATACCGCGTAGAAGAATAAGTAACTGAAGTAATTGAAGTAATTGA
>DGIK01000214.1 GCA_002393195.1 Bacteroidales bacterium UBA3824
GCGGAGTTTGCGGTTGTGGAGGTTGACTTTTTTGGCGCGCTCACGGGCTATTTTCTGTACGCCAGCCATTGCCTTGCGGTCGCGCTCGTTGTCAAGTATCTTTTTGAGCAGGGTCTGCGCGGTGTCGGGGTTTTTGTGGAGATAATTGTCGAGCTCCTTGCAGACAAAATTGAGCATAAAGTTGCGGATGCTCTCGCCATCGGGCTTCATGTTGCGGCTGCCGAGCTTGGTCTTGGTCTGCGATTCAAAAACGGGTTCCTCCACCTTGATGCTCACGGCGGCACACATCGACATCTTGATGTCGCCGATGTCAAATTCTTTCTTGTAAAAATCGCGGATGGTCTTTGCCACAGCCTCGCGGAATGCCATTACGTGCGTGCCGCCCTGTGTGGTGTGCTGTCCGTTGACAAATGAATATATCTCCTCCGAAAACTGGTTGTTGTGCGTGATGGCAATCTCGATGTCTTGACCTGTGAGGTGGATGATTGGATATACGCCCTCGCTGCTCATATTGTCGGTGAGGAGGTCGAGAAGTCCGTTTTTGGAGTTGTAGAGCTCGCCGTTGTAATTGATGGTAAGTCCCGTATTGAGATATACGTAATTCTTGAGCATCGGGACGATGTAGTCGTCTTGGAAAGAATAATTGACAAACAGCGACGGGTCGGGCGTGAAGGAAGTCTCCGTGCCGTTTTTCTCGTTGGAGGGCACAATGGCGTCGTCCTGCTGGCAGATGCCTTTGGAGAATACAACTCGTTTGCACTGTCCGTCGCGGAACGAGCGTATCATAAATTCGGTGCTGAGGGCGTTGACAGCCTTGATGCCGACGCCGTTAAGTCCGACAGATTTTTTGAACACGCTGCTGTCGTACTTTGCGCCGGTGTTCATCTTGCTCGCCACGTCGCGCACTTTGCCGAGTGGGATGCCGCGTCCGTAGTCGCGTATGATTACGTGCGAATCCTTGATGGAGACTTCAATCTTTTTGCCGAAGCCCATCATGAATTCGTCTATGGAGTTGTCGAGCGCCTCTTTCAACAGCACATAGATGCCGTCGTCTGACGACGAACCGTCGCCAAGTTTGCCTATGTACATACCCGGACGGCGGCGGATGTGCTCCTGCCATTCAAGGGTCTGGATTTTTTCGTCGGTATATTCTTCAAGTTCTTCCATTTTGTCAATTATAATTGTAATGCCGCAAAGATACAAATTATTTTTAAAAGATGAAAGAATTTAGATTAAAGTTTGGGGATAAAAAAAATCCTTGAAATCATTTCTGATTTCAAGGATTTGTGCGCCGGACAGGACTTGAACCTGCACCCAATAAAACTCGGATATGCCCCTCAAACATACGCGTCTACCAGTTCCGCCACCAGCGCTCTTATTTTTTTGACGGTGCAAAATTATGTAAGTTTTTTGAATCTGCCAAATTTTTTTTGTGTTTTTTTCAAAATTTTTTTTTTCAATACAATAGGTTGACCATTCCTGACTTCGACATCTGCTTGCCTGATGATGTCTTGTAGGTGATGTGGTACATGTAAGTATCTCTGCTGCAAAGTTTTGAACTTCGGTCATAACCATCCCAGCCTTCGTTGAGGTCGTCGGATTGGAAAATGATTGCGCCGCGCTTGTCGTATATCGCGAGGTGGTAGTCGGCGAGGAAATCTGCTCGCGGGCGGAAGGTGCGGTTGTCTATGATGTCGCTCTTGGGGTTGAGGGCGTTGGGGATGTATATCACGGGTTCGCGTTGCAGGCAGGCGGTGTTGGAGCGGATTGTGTTGCCGTTTTGACAGGCAATCTGCACGTAATAACAGAATTGTCCGTCGTAAATGTTTTCGTCGGCTATCATGTTGGAAAGATGGTCTTGGTATTCGTTGTAATATTTGCCAATTTCCGCAATTTGCACCCATTCGCCATTGTCGATGCGTCTAAATATTGTGTTGGTGCTTATGCCGCCGTCGATGTTTGGCATTGATGTCCACGATATTAGGTTGGCATTGGTTTGGTCGGACAGTGCTGTGGCGATTACGTTGTGTGCGGAGTCAGATTGCGAGAGACGATGCCCGCATTTGTCGTTGACGGCAAGTATATAAGAATAGCTGGAATCTGGCGAAGCGTCCTGGTCGGTGTAGATGAAATTTTGCATCACGTGGTCGGGTAGGGGGATTGTTACCTCTGCTCCCGTGGCTGTATTGCGGCGGATGAGTTGCGCTTCGGCTGCTGACGGCGAGTCGGTGGCGGTGAGGCTCAGGCATATTTGGTTGTTGTCATCTACTGTGGCGTAAGAGATTTGGGTGGTGGCGGGCGGCTCAGGTTTGTCGCCTTTTATGGTTACTGATGGCGACGATGTTTTGATGCCGTTGCTGCCTGTCCATTGTATCTGAAAAATGCGCGGGGAGGCAAATGTGTCAAATTTTTTTGAGACGGTGGTGTCGGTGGTTGTCATGATGGTTTCGTGGGATGGCTGCAATTGCATTATTGAGAATGTACCCGGCATCTCCATCGAGCTGTATTCCAATGTGTAGGAGTCGTCGCAATAGTCGTAATTTGCTTGCAGTGTGATAGTGGAGACCGGCTCCGACATCAGGCTGTAATGTTTTTGACCGTTGTCGTCGATGACGTATGCAGCTATGCAGTAGTATTCCTTGCGGATGCTGGTCATTGCGTATGTGCCGTATTCGTTGGAGCGGTCGGTGTAGGTGAATGTATGGTTGTTTTCGATTACTGCAACGTTGTTGTAAGTGCCGGGGATTACGCCCTCGCCGTCCACGATGAGCCTTTTTACGATGTAGCCGTCCACAAGTTCGGGATTCTTCACTGTCCACGAAAGGACGGGGATGCCCTCGGCGTTGACTTCTATGGATGTCAATGTTGGGGTCTCCACGCCGTCTTGTGCGTTGGCTGTTGCGGCTGACAATGTGGCTACAGCTAATAGTGTTGTTATGTATAAAAAAAATTTTTTCATTTTGCTATGCGTATGGCTGGCTGGAAGCCTTTGTTCCAAGTTTGTATGGCAGGCTGGAAGCCTGCACTCCAATGTATAAAACGAAAATTACCGGAATTTTATTAAAAGATTCCGGTAATTTTCGATAAAAAAGTTATGTGTGTGTCTAATTGTTAAAACTCAACTTCAAACTCTACGCGGCGGTTTTTGGCCTTGTTGGCGGCGGAGTTGTTGGGCACGATGGGACGTGTGTCGCCGTAGCCTTCGCTGTGCATCCTTGATTCTTCTACGCCCTTGCCTTTGAGGTATTTGAGCACTTCGGCAGCGCGGTCTTTGGAGAGATTGAGGTTCATTTCGGAGTTGCCGTCGTTGTCGGTATGACCCTTGATGAAGAGTTTGTAAGCGGGATTTTCCTTCATGATGTTTGCAATGTCGTCGAGAATGGGGTACGACGACTTTGTGATTGTGGACTTGCCGGTCTCAAACTGGATTCCGTTGAGGGCTTTCTTGAATACCTGCTTAACTTCTTGCTTAACTTCCGGGCATCCGTTGTTTTCTGCTATGCCAGCTATTTCGGGGCATTTGTCCATGTAGTCGGGGATGCCGTCGTTGTCGGTGTCGAGCGGGCATCCTGTGGCGTCTGTCTTTGCGCTGCTCGGGGTTTCCGGGCATTTGTCGAGGTAGTCGGGCACGCCGTCGTTGTCGTTGTCGTCGGGGCAGCCATTGGAATTGACGCTTACGCCTTGTGGAGTGTCGGGGCAGCGGTCGTTGTCGTCTGGTATGCCGTCGCCGTCGCTGTCGGCTATGCAGCCGTTTTCGTCCACCTTGGAGCCGGTGGGTGTGCCAGGGCACTTGTCGAGGTTGTCGGGTACGCCGTCGCCGTCGCTATCAGCGGGGCAGCCGTCTTCGTCAACAGGTACGTCCGCTTCGGTGTCGGGGCAGTGGTCTTTGTCGTCTTCCACACCGTCGCCGTCGGCGTCGTAGAAGTCGGGCTCCGGAGCTTCTGTGCGCACGTTGTTGTCATTCTTAGAATTCTCCTTCTCCTCTTTCTTGGCTCTGCGCTTGGCTTGGTGCTCCTTGGAGCCGATTATAAGTCCGAGACCAACATTAAACCTTGTGGATGTGAGCTTGTCGGGGAAGATGTAGTCATTATCCTTTGATGTGCCGTAATGTACAGGGATGTTGTCGCATGCTGCAAAGACGTTGAGGGGGCCGAGGTTGATGTTTACGCCGAGTCCCAATGCGTGCCAAGAGCCGTCCATCATTGAGTACATTCCGTTGATGGAGAGCAGGCGGATTGGATGAAAGTTTACTGATGCCGAAAATTCTTGCCATGCCTTTTTGTGGGCGAATGTTGTTTTGGACAGGAAACCAAATCCAACGATTTTGATGGGCTCCCAAGATGCGCCGAGATAGATTTTGGTGTTGAGTGCCTGGGCGAATTTGTTGTCGTCGCTGGTGGCGAAGGTTTTTTCAAATTCGTCTTCGTATTTCTTGAAGTCGAGTTCGCCGTTTTCTCTTGCGTTCTCTTCGTTGCGTTTGTCGTCCTGCTTGAACTCCGCGCCGTTGTATTCGAAGTTCTTTTGCATGTAGACTTTGGCGACGTTCTTGGAGTATTTGATGAATCCGAGGTCGGTGACGCTTGCGGCGAGGGTGAGTTTGTCCAAGAGCTTGTATGTGGCGCCGAGGTCGAGGCCGATTCCGTGGTTGCCCTTGAAGTCCTGCCATTTTACTTCGTCGATTTCGTTGTCTATTTTGAGTTTGCCGTCATTGTCCACTTGTGCGACGAGGCCCGGGTATGATGCCATTATTTCGGCTTTGCCTTTCATCTCCCATTTGTCTATGCTGCCGGTGATTGTGATGTCGTCGAAGTTGGTCCTGATGCTTGCGCCGCCCCAGAGGTACTTGCCGGTGACGCCGAGGTTGAGTTTTTCGCCAAACTGGTGGGCGAATGTCAGCCCGGCTTGTGCGTGCCCGTATGCGTCGAGGTAGAGGTCGCCGGCGTCGAGGTTGAAGGTCTCGCCTTTTTTCATGCCGCCGAGCACTACGTCGAAGAACGACTTGGGTATCATCGTGTTGGAGCCTATCTGTACGCCGACTGAGAATCCGAGGAACGACTTGTCGCCCATCCTGAATCCGAAGTCGAATATGTCGATGTATGAGTTGGCGTAGAGGTGGAGTTTGTCGCCGAGCGCGTCCAGGAACTCTTTCTGTCCCTCTTTGTTGGCGTTGATTGACTTGTCGAGGAAGAGGACGGTCTGGCCTTGTGCGTTCTTTTTTACGATGTCGCTGAAAGAGATGCTCTTGTTGCCGAAGTCGAGCGCGAAGTTGCCGGCGACGCTGAAGTAGAACCTCTGGTCGGGCATCATTGCGGGGTTGAGGCTGTGCTGCCGCCAGTTGTATTTGTCGAAGTATATCGTGTTTGAA
Organism: Bacteroidales bacterium UBA3824; assembly: GCA_002393195.1. Taxonomy (GTDB): domain Bacteria; phylum Bacteroidota; class Bacteroidia; order Bacteroidales; family UBA3824; genus UBA3824. The sequence goes on from DGIK01000214.1 coordinate 5,366, forward strand.
ATCTGCGCCTGTGCTGTTGCCGCCATTGATGCGATGGCCAGTGCCGCTGTAATTTTTGTCAGTGTTTTTTTCATAATGACTTTAGATTGGTTAGATGTTGGACAGGTCGATTGTTGCGCTTACGAATGCTTTGAGGCTCATTGAGATGCCGTCGTTGATGTTGATCTTGAAGCTGGACGTGTTTCCTTTGTTGAGGTCGTATGAGATGAGCAGTCCGGTTGCGTTGTTGTCCTTGATTAGTTTTGCGATGTTGGAGAATGAGAGGGTGTATGTTTTGAACCCTGTGGACGTCTGACCTTCTTCGCGTGCGGGTATCACAATTTTGGATGAGTTGTCGGTGGCGGAGGCCTGTGTCCCCGGTATCGGCAGGTGGTATTCTTCCAGTTCGCCGTTTGGGTTGATTGTCGTGACTGTTGTCGCGAACTCGATGGAGAGTGAGATCTGGAAGTCGCTTTTGTTGTCGATTTCCATTTTGAGTTCAAATTCGTCGATGTCGTTGATTGCGTTGCCGTCGCCAAAAGTCTTGTTGAGGTCGTCGATTTCGATGAAGTCAGTGGATTTTGGCAGTGCTTTTTTCTCTTCTATGAGGGTGATGTCAAGGCCTTCCAATTTTTCGAGGGTGAAGCCGTTCATCTTGGAAAGGTCGATGGTGTTGTTAGTCCGGTCGAGGCATGCTCTGTCGAGTTTTGGGTTTTGTTGGAGTATTTCATCTACTCGCTTGGCTTCGTCGTCGGAGAGTTGGAATGTGCCTTTCAATCCTTCCATGTCGAAGATGTCGATGAAGTTGATGTCCCTCTGAGCGATGATTGGTGCGCCGAGTGAGGTGCTGAACATTACGTTGTCGCTGATGTCGTCGAGGTTGTATTCCTCTTTGGTGCACGACGGCAATAATGCCGTTGCCGCCACGGAGAGCGCGACGATTGGTGTCAAGAAGTTTCTTTTCATTGTGTAGTTGAATTATGTTGTTAGTTTTTGTGCGTTGTAGTAGGCAGCCGCGTTGCAAAGGTAGTTATTTTTTGGGAAAAACAACCAACTGTACTGTAAAAAAAAACAGAAAACTGCCTGATTGTTTGACAATTTTCTGTTTTTTATCATTTAGGACGGCTGATGACAGCGTCCTTTGTTGTTCAGACTTGGGTAGATGGATTATTCACCTTCCTCTTCTTCGCCTTCTTCAGCTTCTGCAGCGGCAGCTTGCTGAGCGGCAGCTTCAGCAGCCTGCTGAGCGGCAGCGAGCTGGTCTTTGTATTGTTTTGCAATTGCAACGATGTCAACCTTGCTGTCGGCAGCGAATTTCTTCACGCCTTCTGCGTCTTTGGCAGCGATTTCGTCGGTGAGGGCGATTACCTGGTTAATAAAATTCTGAGCCTTAGCCTGATCGGTACCAGCATAAATGTTAACGAGACCGTTGATACCAGCTACGTAGCCACAGAATTCTTCGGTGGTGAGCTCTGCTTTCTTGGCTGCAATCTGAGCCATAAGAGTTTCAGCCTTGGCAGCATCCTTAGCGGTTACAGCTTGTACAAATGCTGATACATTCTTGGTATTCTCGGATGCGCAAGAAACCATCATTACCATTGCTACTACGAGAGCGGCAACAATTGAAAAGATTTTTTTCATTTTTTTATTAATTT
>DGIK01000134.1 GCA_002393195.1 Bacteroidales bacterium UBA3824
TTTTTGTAGGCGCGGAATCCACGGAAAATTGATGAGGCGATGTTGGTCTGACCGAGGTCGCTGGCTAAGTATCGTTCCTCGTCCTGATTGCTGATATATCCACACTCCACAAGCACCGCCGGCATATACGCCCTCCACAAAACCGCAAATGACGCCGCCTTCACGCCAAGATTTTGGGTCTTTTGCTTCTTGAACCATTGAGTATTTGAAAAATGCTCCTGTATTTTGTTTGCAAGCAATTCGCTGTTGCTATGATTGGAGGCCTGAACGATTTTCATATTGATAATTTCATCGTCGGAAACATCCTCGCCGCCGTTTTCCTTTTTCTGAATCTCTAATTGTGCTTCGTCCTTGGCTGTGCCGTTCACGTAAGTCGTGAAACCCTTGACTTTCTTGTTTTTACAGGAATTGATATGCACCGAAATGAAAACATCGGGCATAATTTTGTTAGTCATCTCGGCGCGTTCTTTGAGCGAGAGGAATACGTCGGTGGTTCGGGTATAGACGACCTCCACGCCCGGAATGAGCGAGTCGATATAATGACCGAGTTTGAGCGCGATTTTGAGGGTCAAGTCCTTTTCCTTTGAGACTTTTCCGATTGCGCCCGGGTCTTTGCCGCCGTGTCCGGCATCTATCAAAACTTTTGAAACGTGGTACGCCGAGTCTTGCTGCGCATAGCAATCAAGACTATAAATCACTGTCAATAATATACATATAATAATTGTTCTCATTGTCTTAAAAAGATGTTTGATATGATTTTGAGTTGCAAAGTTACTCAAATTATCGTCAATAATGCAAAAATTATTCCCACAATGTCGGCTTATTTGCCAAAAAATACTTACTTTTGTGGCGTTTTTCAGGACAATGAAGTCAAACACAAAACTTTTTAAGTGAACAAAACACTTTTCATACTCTTTATATTGATGTTGACCGCCACCACGGTGTACGGGCAGCGGCGCGCCACGAGGGATTCGTTGCGGAGGGCGCATCGTATGGAGGAGAGAATGTTAAACGACTCCATCCCTACCGACAGCCTTGGCGTTGCAGTCGATTCCATAGACCTCAACCAGCCCAAAAAACCGAAGTCGATTGTGGACGTGCCTATTGAATACGAATGCAGTGACTCATTGATGGTGTCATTCGACGACAAACAGGTGTTTCTCTACGGCAAATCTGACGTGGAGACCGACGGCATGAGCCTCAAAGCCGACCACATCACAATGGATATGGACAGCAACATCGTATTTGCGGAGGGCAAGCTCGATACCACCACCAACGAAATCGAAGGCAAGCCGGAGTTCAAGGACGGCAAGGACGAATTTACAGCCGTCACCATCAAATATAACGTGAAGACCAAAAAAGGCATTGTGCGCGACGTGAACACCGAACAGCAAAACGGCTACATCTTCGGCGGACTTACTAAGATGCACGCCAACAATGAGATACACCTCAAAAACGGCCGCTACACCACCTGCGACCTCGACCACCCGCACTTCTACCTCCAACTCACAAAAGCCAAGGTAATCCCCAACGACAAAATCGTCTCGGGACCAGTGTATTTTGTGTTCTTGGACGTGCCGGTGTTTGTGTTGGGATTGCCGTTTGTGATATTTCCAAGCACAAAAAAGCATCAGAGCGGCGTCATAATCCCCAAATACGGCGAGGAATCCCGTCGCGGCTTCTACCTCAGCGACGGCGGATATTATTTTGCATTCAGCGACTACGCCGACTTGGAACTCTTAGGCAGTTATTACACCTACGGCTCATGGTCTGCCAGAGCCAGCAGCAAATTCAAATTGAGATACAAGTTTTCGGGAAATTTCGACTTCTTCTTTTCCAAAAACGTGATGGGCGAGAAGGAGTTTGTGAAGTCCACCAATCCCGACATCAGTTACAATAGCACCAATTCATATAAATTGTCGTTGAACTTCAATCAAGACCCGAAGGCAAATCCTACGAGCAGTTTCAATGTCAATATTTCTTACGACAAATCCAACTACGACAAATATAACGCGAGGTCGGTGCAAGATTTTGCGAGGAGCACCACGTCGTCGTCCATCAGTTACCAAAAACAATTGTTTGGCGGCAAGGTAAACCTCAGTGCGGCGGGCAATATGACCCAAAACTTGTATGACAGCACATTGTCATTTTCCGCGCCCAACATCTCGCTCAACGTACAGAGATTTTTCCCGTTTAAGCGCAAGCATCAGACCGGCTCCGCCAAATGGTACGAGAAGATAGGTTCGTCGTTCTCCGCCAATTTCACCAACACGGTGCCAACGATGCAGGATTCGTTGCTCTTTAAGCAGGAAATGTTTGACAAGATGCGCTACGGCCTCAAATACGCAATGCCGCTCAATACGTCGTTCAACCTGTTTAAATACATTCAGGTATCGCCGTCGGTCAATTATACTGGTCGTCTGTATCCCAATTACCTTCTCAAGTACGCCGACGGCTACGATGCCGCCACCGACCGTTATACATACACAACAGACACCGTAAATGCCATACGCCATTGTTTCGATTTTTCGACATCAATCTCGGCAAGCACCAAACTGTACGGCATTTTCCAATTCAACAAAGCCAAGCACATCAAGGCGTTCCGCCACGTGCTGTCGCCAAGCATCGGCGTAAGTTGGAGGCCCGACTTTTCGGAGGAGTTTTGGGGATTTTACCGCGACGAACCCGGCGACACCACTGGCACCAGGCGTTACAGCATATTCCAAAACGGCGTTTATGGTTCGCCATCGTCGGGCAAGAGCGCATCGCTCAACTTCTCCCTCGGCAACAATTTTGAGATGAAGGTAAAGGGCAAGAAGGACACCATCGACGGTCAATACACAAAAATAAAACTATTGGAAAACCTTTCGTTTTCAGGTAGTTACAATATGGCTGCCGACAGTATGAAACTCAGCAACATCTCTGTATCGGGAAGCACGAGGCTTTTTGAAAAGATGACTCTTTCATTTGGCGGTACGCTCGATCCTTACAAGCTCGACGAAAACGGTCGCCGCACAAAATATTACCTTATGAAAGAGACCCACGGACGCAAATGGGCAAGGCTCACGTCGTTCCACGCAAGTACAGGTTTCTCGTTGGATTCCAAGACGTTGGGCAAGAAAAAAATGGACGAAAAGGAAGAAGCCGCCCGACAATTTGGCGAGGACGAGACCCAGGCGGAAGTCGATGAGGACGGCAACATCATCACTACTGCCGAAGAAGTAGAGGAAGACAAGAAACGTCCCAAATCGTCCATCTCCAAGAAGGAAAAGGACGGCGAATTTGATTATTATTCCGTTCCGTGGAACCTCTCTGCAAGTTATAGTTTCAATTATTCCCACAACAATAACAAGGCGCCCGTAATCACACAGACGCTCAACCTCAACGGCTCGATTTCCTTCACCGACAAGTGGCAGATGTCAATATCGTCGGGTTATGACTTCGACGCCAAGAAGATGACTTCCACAAGACTCTCAGTGTCAAGAGATTTGCACTGCTTCAACTTGAGTTTTTACATCATCCCCTTCGGACGCTTGAAGAGTTACAACTTCACATTGGCAATCAATTCGTCGATGTTCCAAGGCTTGGACTTCAAGCGCAACCAGAGTTGGAGGGACAATTAAAAACTTGCGCAGCCAACCCAACTTTTGTACAATTTTTGCAACGTCTGACGCAAATGACTCGCCGCTGCCAAATATCGACCCTGATGCTGTTGCTCGTGGTGCTGCAAGCCACGGCGCAGAACGACTACCGTTTTTACAGTTTCCTGGAAAAAGACGGTCTGTCCGACAATGCAATCACCTGCATCGCCGAAGATGGCAACGGGTTTATGTGGATAGGGAGCGCGTCGGGTCTTATGTATTACGACGGATATACATTCCATCCCATCAATTCCGGCAACGACACCCTCAGCCTGCGGGGCAACCACATCAACGACCTCGCCACCGACAATGCCGGCAACCTCTGGATAGCCACCGAAAGTGCGGTCTGCAAATATGACATCAACACCGAAACATACACCCCTTATAAGACCGTCAGGGACGGCTGCGAAGAAAACAGTTACCAAGCCGACAAACTGTTTGCAATGTCGGACGGCAGGATAAGGTATTTTGCGGCGCGTATGTACCAACTCGACACGACTACCAAATGTTTTGTCCCCGTCCACGACGACATCATCCTGCGCCACCAAATACGCGATTGTTTCCAATGTTCGCAAGACCGATTCCTATTGGTGTCGCCGTCCGAAAAATCTATCTTCCTCATCGACGGCAACGGCAACGAACTATCGCGCATCACGGGCGGCGACACCCCAGACAGCAACCCTTACAGCCGACCATACGGCATTGTAGAAATTAATGACGACATATTTTATATAGGCGGCGACAACGGCATATTCCTGGCGGACACCAAAGCCCGCACCATCAAGAAGATAGAGCGCGTTGGCAATAAAAAAATGCCTTCGGAAATCTCTACGCTCTACAAGGACAACCTCACGGGCGATATTTGGATGGGCACCAACGGCGAGGAACTCCAAATCCTCTCCGCCGACCACAAGACGCTCTCTGTAATCCCGTCCAGCACGAGCAACTACTCGTCGCAGATGCTCAATAGTTCCACGGTATTGAGGATATTCAAGGACAGCCGCAATATGATATGGCTCTGCACGTGGCACGGATTGTCGATACTCAATGCCAACTGCAATCGCCCCTTCCAAAACCTCATCCACCCCGAATGTGACGACATCATCCCGACAAGCACCATCCGCAGCATCGCCGAAAGTCCCAACGGACTACTCGCAATAGCAACCGACGGCGGAGGCGTATCGTTTTGGAACAAGCACAGCCCACGATACACCGACATCAAAAACGCCGGCGAAAACAACCACATGCCCAATCAGTCGCTGCTCGCCATCGCCTACGACAGCAAGGGCAACCTCTACAACGGCGGCTACAAACATCCGCTGCACCGTTTTTCGCCCGACCGCAAATCCGACGAACTCTACGCCATCGACCCCGACAATCCCGACGCGCTCGAAAACGATTTCATCACCAGCATCCTCGTCCAAAACGACACTGCAATCTGGGTATTAACCAACGGCGGCGGGCTGTCGTTGTTCAATCCCAACACAAAGAAATTCAAGCGCATCAAAGCCGACCGACTTGGCACCGAGCCTTGCTCCAAATACGGCATTTGTATGGCGCAAGACACCGACGGGACACTTTTGGTGGGCACTTACGACGGACTTTTCACATACGACCACGCCCAAAACATCATCCATAATTACCGCCACGACTACCAGACTGCCAACTCGCTGAGCCACAATTGGGTTTACAGCATCTATCAGGACAATGGCGGGAGCATTTGGGTAGGCACATGTTCGGGGCTAAACCTTTTTGACAAGGCAAGCGGCACTTTCACAATCTACGACCAAAATGCGGGCTTCCGAAACGCCGTTTGCAATGCCATTTTGGAAGACAACGACGGATACTTGTGGGTGGCAACCTCCAACGGCATCGCAAAATTTTCGATTGAAGAACGCAAGGTAAAACGCATTTACGACAAAAACGACGGCTTGCTCACCAACAATTTCACACGGTGCGCATACTTCAAGGACAAGGCGGGCGTATTTTATTTTGGCACGGGAGGTGGATTGGCATACTTCGACCCAAGCAAAATAAAGCCAAGCACCACCGTACAAAAACCGTTGATTACCAAACTATTGATAGACTACAAGCCCATACAGCCCTGCGCCGAAGGCTCGCCGGTGCAACAGTCGATGCTAATGACCGACCAGATAACCCTCACCAGCCGTCAATCCACGTTCACACTGCAATACGCCTCGCCCGCATACCCCGACGCCGTGTCATACACATACGAATACCAGACCATCGGCGACGGCAAAGGCTGGCTCGACAGGGGCGACCGCCGCGAGATTGATTTCCCAAACACCGCGCCCGGCACTCACCGCATATCAATCGTTGCCCGCAACCGCGACGGCTACAAGAGTCAGCCGACAACCATCACCGTCATCGTGCTGCCACCGTGGTATCAAACTTGGACTGCCAAAATAGCACTCGTTGCGTTGCTCACCCTTACAATCACAATCATTGTCCGTCAACGATTCAAAAACCTCAAACTCCAAAAAGCCACGCTCGAAGCCGAGGTGCAACTCCGCACCCAGGAAATCAACGACGCTCTTACAATCATCAAATCCAAAAACATAGCCATCAGAGGCTCAATCACTTACGCACAGACCATACAAGCCGCGCTCTTGACCAAAGAAACCGACTTCTACAAATATTTTGAGACGTCATTTGTCTATCACCCAAAAGACATCATCTCCGGCGACTTCTACTGGCTCAAAGCGATAGAGCAGGACGGCGGCTCGATGATATTTGCATCCGTCATCGACTGCACAGGACACGGCGTGCCGGGGGCTTTTATGTCGATAATTGCCAACTCCGTACTCAACGAAATCGTGGATACCCTCCGCATCTACGACCCGGCGGCGATATTGTCGGAATTGTCGTATAAGATAGCCACAATGCTTGCCCAAGATTGCTCCGACAACAAGGACGGAATGGATATGGCTCTTTGTAGGTTCGATACTGATATTGACGGCAACTACCACAGCCTCACATTCTCCGGCGCAAAAAATCCGTTGTACATTTGGCGGCAGGGCGACACCGAATACCAAATCATCAAGGCCGACCGCAAGTCGGTGGCGGGCGGCATCCGCAACCAAGGCGACATACAGAGGGTTGAGTTCCAAAAATCAGAACTCACAATCTCAAAGGGCGACACTTTATATATGGTGAGCGACGGCATTTTGGATATGTGCGACGCGCGCCGCAAACGCTATTCGCGCACACGTTTTTTACAACTCATCAACAGCATCCACCCGCTCGCGATGGACTGTCAGGCGGCGGAAATCGAAAAAGCCATCGAGCGGTATTCGCAAGGCACGGAGCAACGAGACGACATCTCCGTGCTTGGTCTCAGGCTGTAATCATTTTTTATGCGACCACCCGCCTACAAAACATTCATTTCCAAACATCAAAATCATCAAAAAAGAAAAACAGCAAAGAATACCAACATTATAAAAAACTTTTTGTACCTTTGCCGAATAATTTTTAACTACAAAAACAATGTCCACAGTAAAACCATTCAGGGGTCTCCGTCCCCAAAAAGATATAGCTGCAAGGCTCTCGTGCCTGCCTTACGACGTGATGAACACACAGGAAGCCGCGCAGATGGCGCAGGGCAACCCGCAATCGTTCCTGCACATCACACGCGCCGAGATAGACCTTCCCGAAGGCATCGACCCGCACTCCAAGCAAGTGTATGACAAGTCGTTGCAAAATTTCAACGACTTCCAGCAAAAGGGCTGGCTCTTCCAGGACGATGCGCCACGATTCTACATCTACGCCCAGACTATGGACGGCAGGACGCAATACGGCATCGCTGGTGCGGCATTTTGCGAGGATTACCAGAATGGCATCATCAAAAAGCACGAACTCACCCGCCCCGACAAAGAGGACGACCGTATGGTACACGTCAACACCTTGGACGCCAACGCCGAGCCGGTGTTTCTGAGTTACCGCGCAGTGCCGGAGATAGACGCAATCGTGGACAATATCGTCCGCAATCAGCAGCCCGAATACGATTTTGTGTCGGCAGACGGATTTGGACACAAGTTTTGGGTTATTAATGATTCAGCCATTAATGCAAAAATCGAAAAAATCTTTGCCGAGCAAGTGCCCGCGCTCTACGTAGCCGACGGCCACCACCGCACTGCCGCCGCCGCACGTGTTGGACTCGAACGCAAGGCCAACAATCCCAACCACACCGGCAATGAGGAGTACAACTACTTCCTCGCCGTCATATTCCCCGACAGCCAACTCAAAATTATGGACTACAACCGCGTCATCAAGGATCTCAACGGCAACACCGAAAGCGAGTTTCTCGATAAAATTTCCACTGCATTTGCAGTCAAAGATATGGGCACGGAGATATACAAGCCGCAACGCCTCCACCAGATGTCGCTCTACATGGGCGGACATTGGTACAGCCTTGACGCCAAGCCCGGCACCTACGACGACACCGATCCGATTGGCGTATTGGACGTTACGATATTGACCCGCCAAGTACTCGACCCAATCCTCGGCATCACCGACCTCCGCACCTCCAAGCGCATCGACTTCGTTGGCGGCATACGCGGCCTCGGCGAACTCAAACGTCGAGTTGACAACGGCGAAATGCAATGCGCCTTTGCGATGTACCCCGTCTCGATGTCGCAACTCCTCGACATTGCCGACACGGGCAACATCATGCCGCCCAAGACCACATGGTTTGAACCCAAGCTCCGCAGCGGCCTCGTGGTACACAAATTGAAGTAATTGAAATAACTGAAGTAATTGAAGTAATTGACATTACAAAAATTACTACCAGCCCCAACGGGGCGTCATCACCAAGCCGTGTGCGTGAGCGCACGGATACAAAAAAACGGATACAAAAAAACGAAATCCCAAAATAACGGATACAAAAAAACGGATACAAAAAAACAGGGTTAGTTACCCCCGACAACAACAAATAAAAAACATACCGCTATGAAAAAATTTATATTTATGCTCGCAGTCGCGATTATGGCGGCGGCAATGTTCTGCCCCGCAGCCGACGCACAGGAAATGACAAAGAAGGAATTCAAAAGTTACGTTGACTCCGTTGCCACCGCCGACAACAAGAGCAAGAAAGATGTAAGGGACTCATTGATAAAACTCGACGCATCTCTCGCCGAAAAAGCCGAGATGACTTTCAAATATACCGACCACAACTTCGGCAGCGTTGAAAGTGGCTCCGACGTGTCATACGACTTCGAGTTCATCAATACTGGCAAAGAGCCCCTCGTAATCAACAATGTATCAACATCTTGCGGATGCACCACTCCTTCGTGGCCCCGCGAGCCGATACCGAGCAAAGGGCGCGCCACTATCAAGGTGAGGTACGATTCCAACCGAATCGGCAACTTCTCCAAGACTATCACGGTGTACTCCAACTCCACCAACTCTCCTGTGGTGCTATCCATTAAGGGTAGCGTCCAATACAAACAAAAATAGTAGTTAACAAAAAACTGACACAAAAAACAAAATGCCCAAAATATCGCAGATAGGCAAGTTGATGCCTGCCTCGCCAATCAGAAAACTCGTTCCCTACGCCGAGCAAGCCAAAAAATCCGGCGTCAAGGTCTATCACCTCAACATCGGACAGCCCGACATCGAGACACCCAAAAACGCCCTCGAAGTATTGAAAAAATACAACGGCAAAGTGGTAGAATACTGTCACTCGGCTGGTCTCGAACAATACCGCCGCGCACTCTCCAAGTATTACGACTCCATCGGCATCAATGTCGATTACAACCAGATAATGGTAACATTCGGTGGCTCAGAAGGATTCATCTACGTATTGATGAGTTGCATGAACCCCGGCGACGAAATCATCATCCCGGAGCCGTTCTACACCAACTACAACAGTTTTGCGGCGATGGCGGGCATCAAGGTG
>DGIK01000225.1:0-1386 GCA_002393195.1 Bacteroidales bacterium UBA3824
TTCTCCACCGTGGCGGTGAAGTTGTAGTCCATAATGTCGGTGAAATGCTTGGAAAGGAAGTCGTTGACTACCATGGCAATATCGGTGCAGAAAAGTTTGTTTTTCTCCGCGCCGGTGTTTTCGGTCTTGGTCTGACGAGAGATTTTGCCGTTTTTCAATGTCAGGTTTATGTACTGACGCTCCACGCCCGGACGGTCTTCCTTGATGACGTAGCCACGCTTTATAATAGTTGTGATGATGGGCGCGTATGTGGACGGACGACCGATGCCAAGCTCTTCAAGACGCTTGACAAGGCTTGCCTCGGTGTAACGCGGATTTGGACGGGTGAATCTCTGGTTGACCTCCAACTGTTGCAAATCTACCTTGTTGCCCTCCACGATATTGGGCAGGAGTTGATTGTCCTTGTCGCTCTCGTCGTCTGTACCCTCAGAATATACTTTGAGGAATCCATCAAACTTGACAACCTCGCCGCTTGCTGCAAACTGTTCGCCGCAATTGTCGGCCTCAATCTTGATATTGGTGCGCTCGATGACTGCATCCGACATCTGCGATGCAAGAGTGCGCTTGAGGATGATTTCATAAAGGCGTTGCTCGTCCCACTTCTGACTTACTACTTGCCTCATCGTGGTAGGACGGATGGCCTCGTGAGCCTCCTGTGCGCCCTTGGTCTTGGTCTTAAACTGTCGCGGCTTGGAATATTCTGCGCCGTACTCCTTTATAATATAGTCTTTGCAATTGTTGACACAGAGCGAGCTGAGATTGGTGCTGTCGGTACGCATATATGTAATGAAGCCCGATTCGTAAAGGCTCTGCGCAAGTGCCATCGTCTGGCTCACCGAAAAACCGAGTTTGCGGCTCGCCTCCTGTTGCAACGTGGATGTGGTGAACGGCGGCGCGGGCGAATGTTTGCCGGGCTTGGTCTCCACCGACTTTACTGTAAAGGTGCTGCCGTTGCATTTTTCGAGGAGCGATTTTGCCGAAGCCTCATCATTGAGTTTGCCAAGGTAATCGGCCTTGAACGCCGCACCGTTGGACGCCACGAAATTGGCTGTGCCCTTGAAACTTGCGGTGCTTACGAAATTGATGATTTCCCTCTCGCGCTCCACGATGAGCCTTACAGCAACGCTCTGCACGCGACCCGCGCTGAGGTTGCTCTTTACCTTTTTCCACAGGACTTCGCTCAATTCAAAACCCACGAGGCGGTCGAGGATTCGGCGCGCCTGTTGAGCATTTACGAGATTGAGGTCGATGGTGCGGGGGGTCTTGACAGCCTCCTCAATGGCCTTCTTGGTAATTTCGTGAAAAACAATTCGTTTGGTGGATTCCACAGGCAGTTTGAGCGTAACAGCCAAGTGCCACGCAATAGCCTCTCCCTCGCGGTCCTCA
>DGIK01000225.1:1434-5043 GCA_002393195.1 Bacteroidales bacterium UBA3824
CATCGGATGCGAGCCAAACGGTCTTAGCCGCCTTCACGTCCTTGCGCAATTCGGCGACAACAGACTTTTTGTCGGCGTCGATTTCGTATTTGGGCTCGAAGTCGTGCTCGATGTCGATGCCGTAGTTTTTCTTAGCCAAGTCCCTGATATGACCGAAACTCGGCTTGACTAAGTAGTCGCTGCCAAGTATCTTTGCAATGGTCTTTGCCTTGGCGGGAGACTCCACAATCACTAAGTTAGATGCCATTTGATATGTCAAGTATTAATATGCTTTGTTTACAATTGGAAGGCACGGTCGCCTTTTTGGGGTGCAAAGTAACAAAATTTAGCGGTGACAGACAAATTTTTTTTAACTTTAAAGACAAAATGGTGGTCTAACATCATTTTTCTTATGAAGATTTATGAATTTTTGTTATCTTTGCCCCGCGAAATTATTAGCATTAAAAACAGATATACACATATATAATAATGTCAAAACAGACCATAAGCAAATGCTCGTTTTGCGGGCGACCGAGGACAGAGACCGAAATAATGATTGAAGGCGAGTCGGTGTTCATCTGCAACTACTGCGTGGAGCAGTGCAATGAAATCATCAACGAACAGCGCAAACAGACCAGCGGCGGCCCCACGGTGTCCACAAAGGAGAATTTCGACTACAAACCAGACGAAATAAAGGCATTCCTCGACCAATACGTCATTGGACAGGAACAGGCGAAAAAATCGCTCTCCGTTGCCGTTTACAACCATTACAAGAGGCTCAGGCAGCGCGTAAAAGCCGACGACGTGGAAATAGAGAAATCCAACATCATAATGGTAGGGCGCACCGGCACGGGCAAAACCCTGATGGCTAAGACTATAGCAAGATTGCTCAACGTGCCTTTCACCATCGTGGACGCTACGGTACTCACCGAGGCGGGCTACGTAGGCGAAGACGTGGAAAGCCTTCTCACAAGACTCCTCCAAGCCTGCGACTTCGATGTCAAAAAGGCTGAACACGGCATTGTATTCGTGGACGAAATCGACAAGATAGCCCGCAAAGGCGACAACCCGTCCATCACTCGCGACGTATCGGGCGAGGGCGTACAGCAGGGCTTGCTGAAGATACTCGAAGGCAGCATCGTAAACGTACCGCCAAACGGTGGACGCAAGCACCCCGACCAAAAAATGGTGCCAGTTGACACCAAAGACATACTTTTCATCTGCGGCGGAGCATTTGACGGTATAGAGAAAAAGATAGCACAACGCCTTAATACTGAGGTGGTTGGATTCAACAGCATCCGTCAGACTGGTCAGATAGACCGCGACAACTTGTTGCAGTACATCACGCCCACCGACTTGAAATCTTTTGGCTTGATACCCGAAATCATCGGTCGTCTGCCGCTCCTTACATACCTCGAACCGCTCGACCGCGTGGCACTCCGCAACATCCTCACCGAGCCCAAAAACGCCATCACGCGCCAATACAAGAAACTTTTCCAAATGGACGGCGTGAAACTCGAATTTGAGCCGGCGGTATTGGACTACATCGTGGACGTTGCCGAAGAGTTTAAACTCGGAGCGCGTGGACTTCGTTCGATATGCGAGACCATCATGCTCGACATCATGTACGAAATCCCGTCCAAAAACCTCAAAGAATTTACCGTAACCCTCGATTTGGCAAAAGAAAAACTCGAAAACGCCGACTTCATGCGCCACGCAATGGCAAGTTAGGAATTTAATCACCAAATCGCTAAATCAACAAATATATGTCAGACGGCGGCAATTTTATAGACTACGTAAAAATCTACGTGCGCTCCGGAAGGGGCGGCGCGGGTTCGGCGCACCTCAAAAGGGAGAAATACCGCCCGAAGGCGGGTCCTGACGGAGGCGACGGCGGACACGGCGGAAGCGTTATTGTAAGGGGCAACAAGCAGTTTTGGACGCTCCTGCATTTGAAATACCAAAAACACATCTTCGCAGAAGACGGCGTGTCGGGTATGCGTGATACTTGGCACGGCAAAGACGGCAAGGATGTCATAATAGAAGTGCCGCTTGGCACAGTGGCACGCGACGGCGAGACCGAGGAATTTCTCTTTGAAATCACAGAGGACGGCGAACAGCAGGTATTGGCAAAAGGCGGCAGGGGCGGACTTGGCAACGTCCACTTCAAATCGTCCACGAACCAAACCCCGCGTTACGCTCAGCCTGGCGAAGACTGCGAGGAAGGATGGAAAATCCTCGAACTCAAAGTGTTGGCAGACATCGGCTTGGTGGGATTCCCCAACGCCGGCAAATCGACATTGCTCTCCTCAATATCGGCGGCACGTCCCAAAATAGCCGACTATCCTTTCACGACACTCGTGCCGCACCTCGGCATTGTAGATGTGGACGGCAAACACTCTTTTGTAATGGCTGACATACCCGGCATCATCGAGGGCGCATCAGAAGGCAAAGGATTGGGGCTCAGGTTTTTGAGGCACATTGAGAGGAATCCGCTATTATTGTTTTTGATACCATCCGACAGCGACGATGTAGCCAACGACTACAACGTGTTGCTCTCGGAACTCGGCAAATACAATCCCGAACTTTTGGACAAAAAACGCATCATCGCCATATCAAAATCCGATTTGGCAGACGAGGAAATTTTGGCGGACGCAAAATCCAAACTCCCCGCCGACATTCCTTGCTACACGTTTTCGTCATACACCAAGGACGGACTCAAACAGTTGGTCTATGGCATTTGGGATGTGTTGAAGGAAGATATGGTGGAAGAACCCGCCGTACCCGAAAGCGTTCAGTCGTTCTTTGACGAAGCCGATTCAGAGCAAGAAAACATCGACGAAGACGAACTTTCGCGCAATTCGGTAAAGGAGGACGACATTTGGTAGTTGTCATCAAAAAAAATAAAATTGCATTTTCAGAAATAATTTATTACGTTTGCGCAATAAATTAACAACGATAACAGAACTTAGAAATGGCAAAAAAAGCAGCAACAGATACCGGGGCGGCACTCGACCCCAAGGCTGAACGCCTGAAAGCGTTGCAGTTGACCCTCGACAAAATAGACAAGGATTTTGGCAAGGGAACCATTATGAAACTTGGCGACAAGGTGGTAGAAGATGTACCGTGCATCCCGACAGGCTCCATAGGCCTTGACGCCGCAATAGGCATCGGCGGCTATCCGAGGGGCAGGGTGATTGAGATTTTTGGACCCGAATCCTCCGGCAAGACCACTCTCGCAATCCACGCAATAGCCGAGGCTCAAAAACTTGGCGGCATCGCGGCTATCATCGACGCCGAACACGCATTCGACCGCACTTACGCCGAAAATCTTGGAGTTGATGTCAATTCGCTCCTCATCTCGCAGCCCGACTGCGGCGAACAGGCTCTCGAAATCGCCGATTCGCTCATCCGCAGCGGCGCACTCGACATCATCGTAATCGACTCCGTGGCAGCTCTCACCCCAAAAGCCGAGATAGAAGGCGACATGGGCGACGCAAAGATGGGTCTCCAAGCACGACTGATGTCCCAAGCACTCCGCAAACTCACCGCAAACATCTCCAAGACAAACACTTGCGTAATATTCATCAACCAATTGCGCGAGAAGATTGGCGTGATGTTTGGCAACCC